>DATIYD010000300.1:0-10491 GCA_035517975.1 Thermoleophilia bacterium
AGTCGTCCGCGAGCTCGCGGACGACCGCCGGGCAGGCGATCAGGGCGGTCCGCCCCACGCTTACACCTCGGCCCCGTAGCTGCGGCCCGCGTCGATGAAGGCCTTGAAGCAGGCCGGGTCGGCCTCGTCCAGGACGATGCCGGTGCCCAACAGGAAGCCGCCGTTCGTGGCCGTCTTGCCGAGCAGGTCCTTGACGTAGGCGTCGACCCTCTCGGGAGTACCCATGGTCAGCAGCGAGCCTGGCACGTTGCCGCCGATCGCCTGCCGGGCGCCGACGATCTGCTTGGCGCGCGCCATGTCGGTGTCGTCGAACATCCAGATCATGCGGCCGGCGGGAATCTCGGGGTCGGCGATCACCTCGAGCCGCGTGTTGTAGGCGCCCTCGGCGAAGACCATCGGCACGACGCCCTGCTCGATCAGCCCGAGCAGCACGGCCTTGAAGGTAGGCCAGTAGAGTGTGCGGTAGTCCTCGTCCGACATGAAGCCATCGGCGCCCTTGTGGATGGGGATGAAGACGAGCGGGTTGCCGGTGGCGTCGTTGGATCGTACGGCCCAGTCGATCGCGAGCGGCACGAGGCGCTCCATCGCAGCCACCACCTTCTCGGGGCGGCGGAACTTGTCGAGCATGAGACCGCGGGTGCCGCGCATGGTGTCGCCCAGGATGTCGTAAGGCGCTTTGGTGGCGCTGCCGGCCATCTGGGGGATGCCGAGGGTCGCCATCTGCTTGCCATCGATGGCCATGAAGGCCTGCAGCCACTCCATGGCGGCGTCGCCGGCGTCCATCATCTTCTGCAGCATCTGCTTGACCGGCGGCAGCGAGAAGGGCACGAAGAACGGCGCCGTGAAGGGCGCCTCGCAGAGGTCGGTGAACGGCGAGAGCATCGCCCACGGTTCGGCCGCGCCGAACATGCGCGGCACGTAGAAGCGCTGCCAGTAGTTCGAGGGGTCGTTGATGAGCAGGTCGTACTCGTCGTCGTGCATCCATTCGCGCTCGTTGTACTGGTAGCTCGCATCCTCGGGCACGCCGTGGCCCGGCCAGTCGTAGAGCTTGTAGTCGAGGATGTCCAGCACCTTGCCGGGGATCATCGCGATCGTCATGGCGATGCCGTCGGGCAGAAAGTCGGCATGATACTTGTCCCAGGCCTTGCCGAGCTTGTCGTAGTCGTAGTAGGCGTCGTGGCCCGTGTAGCCCGCGTAGCGCAGCGGGAAGAGCCCGATCCACGGCGTGATCGGCACCCGGGTGGGCTTCTTCAGGGCGATCGCGTCGCGCCAGAGCTGCACGCGGTCGCGGTAGGCCTGGGCGACCTCGGGCGAGGCGAACTCGATGGGCGCGTTCTGCCAGGCGTCGAGGCGCGTCGCGAGGCGCTGGTCGGGGGTCAGTGTGGTCCAGTCGTCGGTGAACATCGTCAGGCACCTCCCACCCAGGTCTTGGCGAGCTCGACGGCGCCCACCGCGTCCTTGGCCCAGCCGTCGGCGCCGGCGAAGCGGCAGACGTCGTCGTTGACGGGCGCCCCGCCGACCATGATCTTGAGACCGTCGTGCAGGCCGGCGGCGTCGATCTCGGCGACGCTGATCTTCATCGAGTCGAAGGCCACGGTCAGCAGACTGCTCAGGCCGACCACCTGGGGACGTACGTCGCGGACCTTCTCGACCAGGGTCTGGGGGGCCACATCGACGCCCAGGTCGACGACCGTGAAGCCGGCGATGTCGAGCATGGTGGCGACGATGTCCTTGCCGATGTCGTGGATGTCGCCCTTGACCGTGCAGATCACGACCGTGCCCGCCGAGGCGGCCGGCGGTCCGGCGGCCAGGTGCGGCTTCACCTTGGCGGTGATGCCCTTCATGATCTCGCCGGCCATGATGAGCTCGGGAATGAAGGCTTCGCCGCACGAGAAGCGCTGGCCGATCACGTCCATGGCCTCTTTGCACGAAGCCACGATGGACAGCGGATCGGCGCCGCCGTCGAGCAGCCTGTCCGTGATCTCCAGCGCCTCCTGTTCGCGCAGGTCGATCACGGCCTCTTTGAGTTCGTCGGACATCGCTCCTCCCGGGTTCGACAGCTGCGTGGACTCGCTCTTCGCGGCGCCATGCCGTACGCGCAAGGACGCCGTCCCTGTGGTGTAGAATATCTAGATATATAGCTATGGCACAACCCCACTCGACGTTGCCTGATACGATGCGCAGAGGCGCGAGCGCGACCTGACGGGGGTGGAGGTGCGGACAGACGTGAGGGAACGCGAACGGCATGACTGACCCGAAGACCATGACGGCGAGACTGGCGCCGATCGACCGCACGTCGTTCGAGCCGGCCTACCTGCAGCTCGCCGACATCCTGAGCCACGCCATCGCCACCGGCCAGTACCGTGCCGGCGACCAGCTCCCCACCGAAGCCGAGCTGCGCGCCGTCTACGACGTGAGCCCCATGACCGTGCGACGCGCCGTCAACCTGCTGCTCGACCGCGGCGTCGTGATCACCACCCGCGGGCGCGGCACGTTCGTCAAACCGCTCCAGCTCGCGGCCGCCACCTTCGAGCTCAGGGAGTTCCATGACCTGCTCGACGACCCGCGCGTCGAAGCGCGCGTGCTCGAGGCGCGCGTGGTGCCGGCCGGCGCGCGCGCCGCAGCCGGTCTTGCGGTGCCCGAGGGCACGCGCGTGGTCAGCATCAGGCGGCTGCTGCGGCGCGGCGACGAGCCGCTCTTCTACCACCGCGAGTCGCTCGTCTACGATCCACACACGCCCACCGTCGAGACCGAGCTCGGTGTGACCGCGCTACGCGACCTGTTCGAGGGCGGTGCCGGCGGCGGCCCCAAACACGGCGAGCTCATCATCCATGCCTCGGTCCTCACCGACGAGGAGGCCCGTCACGTCGACCGCCCGGCGGGCAGCGCCGCCCTCGTGCTCGAGCACCTCTTCTACGGCTACGACGACCGGCCCATGAGCTGGGGCCGCTTCGTGTGCCGCGGCGACCTGCTCCAGTTTCGCGCCCACATCGGCCTGCCGCCCGCCCCGGCAGGATCCCGCCGGGGTCGTGGCCCGCGCCGCGACGACGGCAGATGAGCTCGCCGCGCGACGCCAAGCCGGTCACTCTGTCCGCGCGCATCGCGGCCCTCGACGAGGCGGGATCGCTCGCCGCCATCCGCGCGCGCGTCGCGGCCGGCGACGACCCGCTCGCAATCATCGCCGAGTGCCAGCTCGGCATGCGCTACGTCGGCGAGCACTACGAGTCTGGCAGGTACTTCATCTCGGGGCTCATCATGGCCGGCGAGATCTTCCGCGAGGCGATGGAGATCCTCGAGCCGCTGCTGCCGACCGCCCAGTCGCCACACGATCCCGTCGTCGGGGGCGTTGCTCTCCTGTGCACCGTGCGTGGCGACATCCACGACATCGGCAAGAGCATCGTCGTCACGCTGCTGCGCTCCTACCGCTTCACCGTGCACGACCTCGGCGTCGACGTACCGCCATCAGAGGTGGCTCGCCAGACCCGCGAGCTGCAGCCCGACGTTGTCGGCCTCTCGGGCCTCCTGACGTCGACTCATTCCAGCATGAAGGAGACGATCGCCGAGGTGCGGCGCTGCGCGCCGCACCTCGGCGATCGCCATCCGGTGATCATCATCGGCGGCAGCGCGGTCGACGAGCAGGTGCGCGCCAGCACGGGAGCCGACCTGTGGACCGACGACGCCGCCCGCGGCGTCGAGATCATCCGCGCGAGCCTCTCCAGCCGAGGAACGGCGACGGGCCGCTGAAACGGCGGCGGGCGGCTCGCCTCCTGCCGGCGACGCCTGTCAGGCCGCCCGCTGCGAGACGAAGTCGAGCGCCTCGCGGGCGAGGTCGATCCACGGCACCTCCGCGTCCGGACCCACCGTCACCCACTCGCGCATGAGCCTGCCACCGCCGGGATCGTAGCGCTCGCCCTCACCGAGAGTGACCAGGGCGTCCACGCGGTGCTGGGGCAGCTTCACGACCAGCCAGCCCTTGACCAGCATGGCGAAGATCTTGTCGTCGACCTTCAGCGCCGAGGAGCCGAAGCCGGTGCGATGCGGGCTCTCATCGGAATCGCGGGTCACGTCCGGGTCGTCGAGGAGCGCCCGGCAGAGGGAGTCGTAGCGTTCGGTCGCGGTGACGTGTGCGTCGCTCATGCGCGAGACCGCCTTTCAGGATCGTGATGAAACCGTCCTTTAGGTACTCTGTCTTCCACAAACGGGGCCAAGACGGAGCACCCAGTGCCGTGCGATCCGTTGACACGCCGGGAGACGACCAGGGGGCTCCACGCCCGGTCGCCGGGGCCCTGTCGCTGGACGCGAGCGCGCGGCCACGATTGACTTAAGGCCATGGACCGACCGGCCACCCAGCTGATCGACGCGCGCTACTCGTGCCGCACCTATCGCGACGAGCCCATCGCCGCCGGGGTGCGCGAGAGTCTCGCCGCCCACCTCGCGGCGCATACGGTCGGCCCGTTCGGCTCACGGGCACGCTTCGCGGTCGTGGCGGCTGCACCCGACGACCCCGAGGCGCTCAGGCGCCTGGGCACCTACGGGTTCATCAAGGGAGCGACCGGCTTTCTCGTGGGCGCCGTGACCCGCGGCCCCAGGGACCACGAGGACTACGGCTACCTCGTCGAGCAGGCGATCCTGTTCGCGACCGGCCTCGGGCTCGGCACCTGCTGGCTTGGCGGCACGTTCACCAAAGGGCGGTTCGCGGCACGCCTCGGCGGCCTCGGCCGCGAGGAGATCATGCCGGCCGTCGTGTCGCTCGGCTACCCGGGCGACGACGGCACGGCGCGCATCCGCGAGCGCGAGGCGGGCAGCCGCAGGCTGCCCGCCTCTTCCCTGTTCTTCGAGGAACGCTTCGGCGTCCCGCTCGCTCTCGAGCCGGACGACCCGTACGCCGCGGTGCTCGAGGGCGTGCGCATGGCGCCCTCGGCCTCGAACAAGCAGCCCTGGCGCGTGGTGCGCAGCGGCGCCGACTGGCACTTCTTCCTGCAGCGCACCAGGGGCTACGGCAAGGGCAGCGCGCTCTTTGCCGTGCTTCGCCTGGCCGACCTGCAGCGCGTCGATCTGGGCATCGCCCTCTGCCACTTCGAGCTGGCCGCCCGCGAGCGCGGCCTGGCGGGCCGCTGGCTGCTCGCAGAGCCCGACCTCGGCCCGCTCGAAGGAGGCCTGGAGTACACCGCGACCTGGCGCGCGGGCGTGGCCGACTAGCGACTAGCGCAACGCGGCGGCGAGGCGCGGGAAGCGGCTCTGCACGCCGGCGACCTCGCGCATGGCCTCCTGCAGGGTCGCCTTGGTGAGCGGCCGCAGGGTGCTCACGTCGATGATGTTGTCGACCTTGCGGCCGTTGCGGATGCGGTTGGCGTGATGGCGCAGCTGCAGGTGCGCCATGCTGACGTAGGCCTCGCGCAACGAGCGCTCGGCGACCGTCTCCTCGCCGTCGGATTCGCGCACCGCGATCAGGCGCTCAACGGTCGAGTGAGCGCTGATGCCGCGCATGAAGGCGTAGTAGCGCGCCAGGTTCTGGATGGGCACGAGCCCGTGCTTCTTGATGTCGAACTCGCCCTCGAGACGCTGGCGAAAACCGAGCGGCAGGCGCGTGCGCTGGCCGAGCTGGGCCAGGCCTCGCATGAAGCTCCTGTGCTCGGGCGCCTCGCGCATGATCTCGGTGAGCACGTGGTCGACGTAGAGCTCGCCGGCCACCTGGCGAAAGTCGAAGGCGACGCTGGCGCGGGCCAGGCGCTCGATATCGCGGCCCTCGAGGCAGTCGGCGAAGACCCGCTCCCAGGCGGTGAGCGGCATGCGCCACTGCCGGTAGCGCGCCAGCACGCCGTGGGGATCGAGCTCGAAGCCGCAGCGCTGCAGGCCGTCGGTGACCTCTTCGGCGACGACGCGGAAGTAGTCGTCGACCGCCGGGTCGTCGGTGTCGGCGTAGGCCAGGCCGTTGTCCTGGTCGGAGGCGAGGGTGAGCTCGCTGCGCGCGCTGCTGCCGAAGGCGAGCCACGCGAACGGCACCGGCGGCCGCCCGTGGCCGGCGATGGCGAGCTCGAGCAGGCGCGCGATCATGGCGTCGTTCAGCACGGTCAGCACGCGCATGAGCGCCGGCGCGTCGAGGTGCGCCTCGAGCAAGTCGACGAACAGGTGCGGCACGTCGGCGGCGGCCTCGATCAGATCGTCTCGGGTGGTCGCCGTCTGCAGCGAGCGGCGCAGGGCGAAGGGACTGCGCGCGTCGAGGGTCATCAGGTTGCTGGCCGACAGGATGCCGACCACGGCGCCCTCGGCGTCGAGCACCGGCAGGTGGTTCACGCCGGTGGCCATCATCGCGATACTGGCCTCGGGCGCCAGCACGTCGGCGCCGATCGTGTGCACCGGCGTGGTCATGATGCTCGAGACCGGCGCCTCGCGAGAGACGTCGGAGAGCACGACCTTGTCGCGAAAGTCGACGTCGGTCACGATGCCCAGGCCGTCGCGCAGCCGCACCAGAAGGGCGCTGCGACCGGCGTCGGACATGATCTTGGCGGCCTCGCGGATGGGCGTGTCGGGCTCGCAGAACAGCGGCGCGCTGCGCACGACCGAGGTCACCGGCCGGTTGCGCACGTCGGGCAGGGAGCGCATGGTGCGGGCGGCCTGGATCAGGCGCTCGCGCTGGTTGCCGGCCAGCCACATGAGCCCCTCAGGGTGGCGCAGCAGGTCGAAGGCGACGTCGCGCGGGATGCAGTAGAGGATCGAGTCGACGCTGGCCCGCGTGGTGAACTCGGGCGGCAGGTCGGTGAGCAGCGTGGTATGACCGAAGACCTCGCCACGCGTGATGATCGCCACGACGGCCTCTTTGTGGACGAGCTCGAGCGTGCCGTCGTAGACGACGTAGAGCTCGGTGCCCGGCACGCCGCTCTCGACCAGCACCGCCTCGCCGGCCGGAGCGAGGCGCTCCACCACCGAGCGCGCCACGCGCTCGAGCTCGAGCTTGCTCAGCCCGTTGAACGGCTCGATGGCGGCCAGGAACTTGCTGCGCTGCCGGATCTGCTCCTCGCCGGCTTTCGTGGTCGTCGACGTACGTCGGGTGCGCGGACTCATGACGAGGCTCAGTCTATCTGACGGGCGAGCGGCAGCAGCTCGTTGGCACGCAGGTACTCGAGGCTGGCCAGCACGTCGGCCTCGTTGGTG
The DNA here is from genome assembly GCA_035517975.1 of Thermoleophilia bacterium. Taxonomy (GTDB): domain Bacteria; phylum Actinomycetota; class Thermoleophilia; order UBA2241; family UBA2241; genus Bog-752. The sequence goes on from DATIYD010000300.1 coordinate 7,153, forward strand.
AGCTCGAGAGCGATCGTCGCGCCGGCGGTGCGGGCCACGGTGAGCACCGGCCCGGCGTCGACCACACCGCTGCCCAGCGGGCGGTGACTGTCGCCGTCGCCGCGGCCGAGGTTGTCGTGCAGGTGGACGTGACGCAGGCTGGCCTGCGGCTCCGAGAGCCACTCGGCCAGCGTGCCCGTGAGGGCGGCGTGGCCGGCGTCGAGCACGAGGCCGAGGCCGCGCAGGTCGAGGTCGCCGGGACGCGTGAAGTGCGAGTGGCGCGACAGCGGCATGTTCTCGATCGCGACGGCCAGGCCGAGCTCGTCCTGCAGGATGCGCAGCTCCTCGAAGGAGCGCTCCAGGGCGGCGGCCACCTTGGGGTTCCACGCGCGCGGCCGGGGGCGCAGATCGGGATGGACGATGTAGAGGAAGGCGCCGAGCTCGGCGGCGACCTCCATGTGGCGGCGATGCAGCTCGAGGGCGGCGTGGTGCCGGCCGTTTGAGGCCGTCGCGAACTCGTAGTGCGTGAAGGGGCCGTGCACGCTGAAGGGCAGCCCGACGGCCGCGATGGCCTGCGCATTGCCCGGCTTGACGAGCGAGTGTCCGCGGTAGGAGAAGACCTCGGCCGCCGGCGCGATCTCGGCGATGCGTTGCAGAGCCTCCTCGAGCGGCAGCTCGGCGTAGGCTCCGGTCGAGATGCCGATATCGGAGTGGAACAGCACGGCGGCCTCCAGTATACGACAGGCAGTATGCCCGCCGAACGGGTCGCCGGCTCAGCTCAGGCGGCGCGCCCCCTGGCGCTGGGCACGACGTTGTGATTGAGGCGAAAGACGTTGGTCGGGTCCCACGCGTCTTTGACGGCCACCAGACGCTCGTAGTGGTCGCCGAACCCGCTGCGGAGCTGGTCCTCGCCCTCCTCGAGCATGCCGGGGAAGTTCAGGTAGGTCCCCACCGTGAAGGGCCGCATGGCGGCGATGAACTCGCGGGCCCAGGCGAGATTGGCCGCGTCGTCGGCGGGGTCGTCCCAGTCGGCCTCGGGGTTGACCATGAAGCCGGCGTCGCGCCCGGCGTAGGCCGACCCTCCGGCGGGCTCGCGAGCGGTGGCGCCGCCCATCACCCAGACGTCGATCGTGGACAGCGGCGAGGGCTGGCGCGCCGCAGAGGCGACGACCACGTCGATGACCGCGTCGCTGAGCTCGTCGACGACGGCCGACTTCCAGTAGTAGCGCCGGCCGTTCGGATACTCCTCGTCGAGGAACCGCTGCAGCTCCACGTAGGGCATGCGACCGCTCAGGTCGACGAACGGCTCGGTCAGCTCGCGCATGGGGCGCAGCGCCTCGTCGCCGGCCTCGGGCGGACCGGCATAGACCGCCCCGGCCGCCAGCATAGGGCGGCCGGCCAGCTCCGGCGTAACGCCCTCCATGGCGGGAACGACGCCGGTGAAGGCGATGGGGCTGACCTCGTCGGGGGCCACGGCGCTGTAGGCGCGCAGCGCCCGCAGACCCTGAGCGGTGTGCGCGCCGTCGTAGAAGACGAGCGAGTAGGCCACCTCGGGGCCCACCGGATGCAGGCGGAAGATGAACGTGGTGACCACGCCGAAGTTGCCGCCGCCGCCACGCAGGGCCCAGAGCAGGTCCGCGTTCTCCTGCTCGCTGACAGTCACCCGGCGACCGGCCGCCGTCACGACCTCGGCGCCGACGAGGTTGTCGCAGGTCAGGCCGTACTTGCGCCGCAGCCAGCCCATGCCGCCGCCGAGCGTGAGGCCGCCGACCCCCGTCTCTGAGACGAGCCCCGCCGGCGCAGCCAGGCCGTGGACCTGGGTCGCGGCGTCGACGTCTTGCCAGCGCGCGCCGCCCTGGACGAAGGCCAGCCGGCGGGCGGGATCGACACGCACGTCGTTCATGGCCGAGAGATCGATCACGATCCCGTCCTCGCAGGTCGCCAGCCCCGCCACATTGTGACCGCCGCCCCGCACCGCGACCGCGAGGCCATGGCGGCGCGCCACCTCGATGGACGCCACGACGTCGTCGACGGTCGCGCACCGGGCGACGACGGCAGGGTGCCTGTCGATGGTGCCGTTCCAGACCGCACGCGCGTCGTCGTAGCCGTCGTCGCCGGGCGTGACGAGCGCACCTGAGAACCGCGGTCGCAGTTCACGCGCTGCCGCCGACGGATCGAATCCGGACATAATCGCCTCCTCGAGTGACCCTCTCTCGTCGGCTTGTTCCCGAGGCAAGGTCTGGGTAAGGACGTTCCGCCGGGCGCTGCTGACGGCCGGGCGATCGGCCGCAGCGGGTAGGCTTGCCCGCGCATGGCCGAACGCATCATCACCCTGCGAGAGCTGAACCGGGCGACGCTCGCGCGGCAGCTTCTGCTGCCGGACGAGCGTCGCTCCCGGCCGGCGCCGCCGTCGGGCGCCGATGTCGTGGCAGCGGTCGAGCGCATCGCCGGCTTGCAGTCGCAGGAGTCCCGGGCGGCCGCCATCGGCCTCTGGACGCGCCTGCCCGGTCTGCGCCGCGAGCAGATCAACGATCTGCTCCTGCGTCGCGTGCTGGTCAAGGGCACGCTCATGCGGGTCACCCAGCACCTGGTGAGCGCCGACGACTACCTCGTCCTGCGCCCCGCTCTGCAGGCCTCGCTCACCCGCTGGGCCCAGGCCATGCTGCGGCGCCGCGCCCCGGGCCACAAGCTCACGGCGCTGGCCGCCGACGCCCGGTCGTTCTTCGCCGAGCCGCACCGGGCGCAGGAGCTGCGCCACCGCCTCGAGGCGCGCTATCCGGGGACAGACACCGAGGCCCTGACGATCGCCGTCCGGGTGCACCTGCCGCTCGTGCAGGTGCCGCTCGCCACGGCGCCGTGGGGCCTGCCGGGCAACCCCGCGCTGATGAACGCCGAAGATTGGCTCGGGCTGGTGCTGCCGCGCCCCGGCGGAGCCGATGAGCTCGTGACGCGTTACCTGGCCGCCTTCGGCCCCGCCCGGCTCACCGACGTGCGGCGCTGGTCGGGCCTCGCCGGCCTGAGCGACGAGCTCGAGCGCCTCGCGCCGCGTCTGCGGCGCTTTCGCGACGAAGGCGGTCGCGAGCTGGTCGATCTGACCGAGGTCGCCGAGACGAGGCGGCCGGGCGACGACCCGCCCGTGGCTCCGCTGCTGCTGCCCGCCTGGGACAACACCATGCTGGCCTACGCCGAGCGTGACCGCATGGTGCCCGAGGCGCTGTGGGAGACGGTGTACGGCGGCCGGGCCATCGGCCCGGCCGCCCTGCTCGACGGCTTCGCCGCGGCGACCTGGACGATCGAACGCTCAGGCGATGCGACGGTCATCGCGATCTCGTCTCCGGCGCCGCTGGGCGACGAAGCGGG
>DATIYD010000301.1:0-3276 GCA_035517975.1 Thermoleophilia bacterium
TCGCCCGAGTCGTCGGAGACGACGAACGTGTTGCCGTCGAGGATCTTTACGTCGGCGCTCATGACCGCCTCCTTGCGTAGCCGGCGGCCGGCTCCTTGGCGGCGCCCTCCGAGGGCTGGAACAACGCCTGCAAGGCGACCAGCAGGTTGATCTTGCCCTCGACCTGGAGCAGCCCCCGCAGCATGGCGGGCATGGCGCTCAGCTTGCCGGTGATGATGGCGTCGAAGGTCGCCGCGTCGGTGCGGATGGTGCAGTCGGGAGCCGCACCCTTGCTCGACACGCTCACGTCGCCACGATGGATCGTGACGTACCTGCGCTCGGTCTGACTGCCGTCTTTGAGCTCGATGAGGATCGTGCCGGAAGCGTGCTCCAGCAGCCGCACGTGCGCCTGCTTGCCGACCTCTTCGAAGAACCGTTCCCTCGCACTTGCCATGGCAGCCTCCCTGACTCGCGTCGTCGGCCCGCGCGGCGGCGCGGGAGCCGGTTCTTCGTCTTGCCTGCAGGGGCGGCGGCTAAGCCGTTGGTGAGCGGCCGGGATCCCTCTCGGGCGCCGCGCTCGCGGCGCCGAGGTCGGCCAGCGCGTGCTGCTGGTCGCGGGTCGCCGGATAGAGCTCGCGATAGATGCGGTACGGCGTTTCGTAGGCGGCCACCGAACCGGGCTCGGGCGCCACGGTGACCCGTGAGCCGCTCCAGTCGGTCGCGAGATCCGCGTGGCCGGCGGCGATCGCGGCGATCAGGGCGGCGCCCACGGTCGCGGCCGCGGGCGCCTCGAGAACGTCCTGCTCGAGTCCGGTGACGTCGCTCACGATCTGCGGCCACAGCACGCCCTTGAGCTCGGCGTCGGAGGCCACGAGACGCACCGGCCGGCTGCCGGCCGCGCGCATGACGTCGAGGTTGTGACGCACGGCGAAGGCGATGCCCTCGAGCGCCGCGCGAAAGACGTGGGCACTCGTGTGCGACAGGGTGAGGCCGGCGATCACACCACGCGCTCGCGGATCGAACAGCGGCGTGCGCTCCCCCGAGAAGTACGGCAGGGTCACGAGGCCGCCGGCGCCCGGCGGCACCTCGCGGGCGGCGGCCGTCAGCGCGGTGAAATCGGCCGCCCCGCAGAGCTCGCGCACCCAGGCGGCCAGGGCGCCGGCCGTCGCCGTGCCGCCCGCGAGGTTGCGCGCGCCGGCCTCGAAGCTCGCCGGGCTCCAGAGATGGGCATCGGGACGCGCGGTCGTGCGGACCTCGGCCAGGAACATGGTCGTGCCGTAGGCCAGCAGCAGTTCGCCGGGCCGCCGCACGCCCGCGCCGAAGATCTCCGCCAGGGAGTCGATCGTGCCGGCGGCGACCGGGATGCCCGCGGGCAGCCCGGTCGCCGCCGCCGCGGCGGCGCCGACGACGCCCACCGGCTCCTGGGGCCAGCGCAGGGGCGGAAGCGGCTGCGACAGACCGACGGCCGCGGTCCACTCCTCGATCCAGCCGTTGGCTCTCACGTCGTAGAACGGGACCCAGTGACTCGCCGAATGGTGGTCGAGCACGTACTCGCCGGTCAGTCGCTCGACGAGGAACGAGCTCGCCGTGAACAGGCGTCGCGTGGCGCGCCAGACATCGGGCTCGTGACGCGCGAGCCACGCGAGCTTGGGACCGATCGCCTGGCTCGTGAGCGGCGAGCCGCAGCGCTCGAGGATCGCATCAGACCCGAAGAGCCGCTCGAGCTCGTCGATCTCGGTCACGGCCCGCGTGTCGATGCCGTACAGGATGGCGGGCCGCAGAGGGCGTCCGCCCGCGTCGGCCGCCACGAGACACGGCCCCAGGGTGCCGATGCCCACGGCGACGACACGGCCGCCCGCGGCGCGCGGCAACAGGCGGTGGCAGAGGGAGACGACGTCGGCCCACCAGACCGCTTCGGCATCCTGCTCGGCCCAGCCGGGCCGGGGCCGGTCGATGGTGTGCGTGACCTCTTCGAGGGCCGCGAGCCGTCCGTCGAGGGTGACGAGGCCGGCCTTGCTCGTCGTCGAACCGATGTCGATGCCCAGGACGAGCTCGCCGCTGCCGAGGCCGCCGGAGGCTCCGTGGCCGCGCGCGCCGCTCACGGGGTCGCCGTCGGAGGGCTCGCGGCCGAGGGCGGGGTCTTCACGCCGAAACGGCGCCGGTAGAGCACGTAGGCCACGCCTCCGGCCGGGATCGGCATCCAGAACGAGACCAGCCGGTAGGCGAGCGTGGCCAGCGTGGCGTCGGCTGCGCCGACGCCGGCCAGCCCGAGGGTGGCGACCAGGCCGACCTCGACGAAGCCGAGCCCGCCCGGGGTGATCGGCACCATGCCGAGCAGGGCTGCGACCACGTAGGCGATCAGCACGAGCGACGCCCGCGGATGAACGCCGGTCGCCGCGAGGGCGGCCAGCAGGGCGGTGTAGTCGAGCAGCCAGTTGCCGGCCGCGTAGGGGAGCGCCTCCCACCAGCGGCGGCCGAGCATGTTCTTGATGAGATCGCGCTCGTCGATCAGCCGGTCGGGCAGGTCGGCGAGCGGCTTGCGCCGCTTGAACAGCCGGTTGCGTGCCCCCTGGACCACGGTGCCGGCCGCCCTCAGAGGCTCGTCTGAGAAGAGGGCCACCGCGCCGCCCGCAAGGATCAGCGTGAACACGCTCATCCCGTACACCAGCGCGTGCAGCAGCGTGTGAGCGACCGTCGCCCCGCCGAACAGGATGGCCGGCAACGCCAGCACCGGCAGCGAGAGCAGGACGCCGGCCGACAGCAGCGTGGTCGCCGTGAGGCCCGAGACGACCCGTTCCGGCGACGCCCCGCGGGCCGTGAACATCTGGTAGCTCGCGGTGCCGCCCGAGGCGGCACCGCCTGGGATGACGCGGCTGATGGCGTTGCTCGTGAGCTGAGCCGTGGCGATCAGGAACCAGCTTCGCTCGTTCAGCGTGAGGCGCATGAGACCCCAGGCGCAGGCGAAGCTGGCCGCCTCGAGGAGGCCCATGAGCACGAACCACAGCCACAGGATGCCGCGCAACTGCGGAAGCTGTGAGAACAGATTGACGAGCTGCGGCCAGACGAAATACAGGCCGACGATGGCGACGCCGAAGACGATGATCCGGCTCAGGGGCAGGCGCTTGAGCACCCCGCGCACGATCGAGAAGCCCTGGCGGACACCGTGCGACGGCGACGGTTCCTCCCGCCGGGAGCCACCCGGTGCCGTGTCGTTGTCGATCATGTCGGGCTCCATGCTACCGCTTCCCCGTTTCGCGGTGGAACAGCACCGCCCCGCCGGCGGGCGATAAGCTTACG
>DATIYD010000302.1:0-3642 GCA_035517975.1 Thermoleophilia bacterium
CGACGCTCCGATAGTGGCAGACTACGATACAGCATCCCCCACGTACGGAGCCGATGCGTGGGGCAGGACCGTGAAGGAGACGACGATGACACAGGCGCCCGATCAGCACGGCGTGTTGCGCCGCACATGGCTGGCCGCGGAGCGCACCTATCTGGCATGGTTGCGCACCGGTCTCGGGGCCATCGGCGTCGCGCTGGCCGTGGGCCGGCTGGTCCCGGCGCTGATCGGCGGACCCCGCGTGGCGTACGCCGTCCTCGGCGCCGGCTGGGCCTTGCTGGGGGCGTACATGATCGTCCACTCGCTGACGCGCGCGCGGCGCATCGACGCCGCTCTCAAGATCGACGTTTCCATCCCCAGCGACTGGCCGGCCGTCGTCGCCATCACGGTCGCCAGCCTCGCGCTCGCCGCGACGACGCTCGTGATCGTGCTGGCCGCCGCCTGATCCACCGCCGTCGCCCAACTTCTCAGGAACCTCCAAGCAAACACTCAGACGCTGCCCAGTGCTGCCGGTTACAACTGTCGTGACCAGTAAAAAGAGTCACGGAGACCCCTCGTTCTGGCGACGTCGTGCCCGCGGAGGGACCGCTCTCGTGCGAGCAACCTCCTGGAGGGACGATGTCGAATCCATCGTTGCCGGGCGGCCCCCTCGAAGGGCCCACTCCCGACGAAGCGCAGACGTTCAGCTACTCCTACGATCGCGGCGCGGATCCGGCCGACCGCGGCGTGGCCGGCGCGCCCAACACGCCGTGGAGCGACCCGGCGTTCGCAGCGGCCGACACGCCGCGGAGCGAGCCGGTGGCGGGTGCCGGGTACGAGCAGCCTCTGGACCAGACCCCGCCGGGACGCCCGCCCCGCCGGCGGCGCGGCTTCGCCACGGTCGCCGCCGTCGGCACGCTGGTCGCCGCCGGGGCCTTCCTCGGTGTGGGCATCAGCCACGGTTTCTGGCAGAGCCACAGCCCGATCACGCAGGCGGCCGCCGGCTCCGGGGCTTCAGGCTCCAGCGGCTCGTCCGCGCAGGGCAGTTCCGGCTCAGACGGTTCGGGCGGCTCGATCTTCGGCGGCTCGGGCTCCGACGGCTCGGGCTCGATCTTCGGCGGCTCGGGCTCAGACGGCTCGGGCTCAGCCGGCTCGGGCTCGGGCGGCTCCGTCAGCTCGGCCGCGGGCGGGCCCAGCAACGTGGCCTCGATCGCCGCGGGCGTCGATCCGGCCGTGGTCGACATCAACGTCACTGTCGGCCAGTCGGGCCAGGCCGCCGCCACCGGCGTCGTGTTGAACTCGACGGGCCTCGTGCTCACCAACAACCACGTGGTCGACGGCGCGACCAGCATCAGCGCCACCGACATCGGCAACGGTCGCACCTACAGCGCGACCGTGCTCGGCTACGACCGCAGCAAGGACATCGCGTTGATCCAGCTGCAGGGCGCCTCGGGCCTCACCGCGGCCCATCTCGGTGATTCCAGCAGCGTCACGACCGGCCAGCCGGTCGTGGCCATCGGCAACGCCCTCGGCGCCGGCGGCACGCCCAGCGCGGCCGGCGGTGCGGTGACGGCGCTCGGTCAGCAGATCACCGCGAGCGACCAGGGCACCGGCAGCTCCGAGCAGCTCAGCGGCCTGCTCGAGACCAACGCCGACATCCAGCCGGGCGACTCCGGCGGCCCGCTCGTCAACACTGCGGGACAGGTCATCGGCATCGACACCGCCGGCGGCTCGAGCACCGACGCGACCAGCTCCGCCACGACGGCCGGGTTCGCCGTGCCGATCAACGACGCGATGTCGGTCGTCTCGCAGATCCAGAACAACGACAGCTCGGGTACCGTGCACGTCGGAGCGACCGCCTTCATGGGCGTCGAGATCCAGCCGAGCGACCAGAGTGGCTTCGGCGACGTGTTCGGCGGCCAGTCGGGCTCCAGCGCCTCGGGCGCCACGCTCGCCGGCGTGCTCTCCGGCTCGCCGGCCGCGCAGGCCGGCCTCGCCGCCGGCGACACGATCGTCTCGGTCGACGGCCAGACGGTCGACTCGGCCACGACCCTGGGCACGCTGATCGGCGCTCACAAGCCGGGCGACCGCGTGCAGATCACCTGGACCGACCAGTCCGGTGCGCAGCACTCGAGCACCGTCCGGCTCACGTCGGGTCCGGCGCAGTGACAGAGGCCGCTTCCGCGGCGTGAACGAAAAGGCCAGGCCCACGCGACTACTTCCGGGCGTCGCCCATGGCGGACCCCAGCCCGGACCGGTCGGCGCGCATGGCGGGCCCCAGGTCCGGACCGGTCGGCGCCCTTGACACCGGTGAGCGCCGGCGACTACCGTGGCGCACCGCCCGGGGAATGGATCCCGGCCCGTCTCGTGAGAAGGTCGTGAACCAGTGATCGAAGGATGAGTGACCTGCTCGCGAGCCTGATCGTGCCTGCGTTGCTCATCGCGGTGAACCCGGTGCCCATCCTCGTCGCCGTCACGCTGCTCATGTCCGACCGGGGCCGGCGCAACGAGGGCGTCTTCGTCGCCACACTGGCCACGGTCATGCTCGCCGACGGCCTGCTCACGCTCTTCCTGCTGGGCCACGCCGACTCGTCTGCCCAGCAGTCGGCCGCCACCGGCGCGGCCGCGCTACAGACCGCCTTCGGCCTGGGCTTTCTGGGGATCGCCGTGGCGCAGTGGCGCAGCGACCCGACGAAGTCAGACACGCCGGGCTGGATGCGCCTGATGGACAAAGCGGGCTTGAGCGCCGCCGTGGTGCTCGGGGTCTCGCTGACCAACTACGCGCTGCTCACCGCGGGCACGTCGAAGATCCTCGACTCGCACCTGACTTCCAGCGAGGAGGTCGCGGCCCTCGTCTTCTTCGTGATCGTGGCGCTCTCGACGGTGATCGCCCCGCTGGCCCTCTACCTCGTGCGCCGCGCCTGGGCCGAGGAGCAGCTCGGCCGTCTCAAAGGCTGGCTCACGCTGCACAACCGCACGCTGCTGATCGCCGTCTTCGGCGCCATGGGTCTACTGTTCACGGCGCAGGGTGTAGCCAACCTGCTGCGCTGAAGATCGCCGCTGCCGCAACGCGGAACGCGCCTGCTCGATGCGCTACTTCAGGATGTTGACGGCCCGCGCGATGACGAGCCCCAAGAGCACGAGCGACACGCTGGACTGGAGCGTCATGACCATCTTCGGCCAGGCCGTCAGCGGCATGGCGTCGGTCGGGCTGAATGCCGTCGCGCTCGTGAACCCCAGGTAGAGGTAGTCGACGAAGCGCGGCCGCCAGTTCGGCGGGGCGAGCTCGGGACTGAGCTGCTGGGGAAAGGCGAAGTCGGGGTGGTCCGGCAGCCCGTGGGCGCGGGCCGCCGGCCCGCCGCTGTCGAGATCCCAGTAGAGCAGCGCAAAGGCGATGCAGTTCGAAACCCAGACCATGGCGCCCGCCGCCAGCAGCGTGTTGGCCGAGTTCACGGCGGCCCCCCCGCGGATGAGCTCGACGATGAGTTGCACAGTCGCCCACAGCGCGTTGACCGCAAGGACGGTGACGAGCCCGATCGTGAGCCCGTGCTCGGCCTTGGACCGGCGGTCGATCTTGCCCGGGTCGCCGATGATGACGGCCAGAAGCAGGAACCCCTCGGCCAGCGGTACGGGCCAGCGCGGGCGCACGATGAGGTCGCGCGGCAG
>DATIYD010000303.1:0-2820 GCA_035517975.1 Thermoleophilia bacterium
GGCGATCAGCGCCACGTAGCCCTGGGCCGAGGTGTGCACGGCACAGGCGCGCTTGCAGGGAGAGTGACCGTTCTTGGTGACGGCGTAGGTGTTGGGGATGGCCTGGGGGTAGAGCTTGTAGATGGCCTTGCGCTCGCCGAGCTCCTCGTTGTACTGGTCGGCGACGACCACCGGGCAGACCGGCGCGCACTCGCCGCAGCTCGTGCACTTGTCGGGATCGACGAAGCGGGCGTGATGGAAGACCTTCGCGCGAAAGTCGCCGGGGGCGCCTTCGAGGCCGGTGAGCTCGGAGTTGGTGATGATCTCGATGTTGAGGTGGCGTCCGGCTTCGACCAGCTTGGGCGCCAGCGTGCACATCGAGCAGTCGTTGGTGGGGAAGGTCTTGTCGAGCTGGGACATGTGGCCGCCGAGCGCCGGCGACTTCTCGACCAGGTAGACCTTGTACCCGCCCTCGGCGAGGTCGAGCGAACACTGGATGCCGGCGACACCGCCACCGAGGACGAGAGCAGCACCGGTCGAGGTGGGACCATTAGCCCTGGCCATACACTCTCCTTCGCGCAGTCGGCAGGCACGCCGCCGGATGAGGATTCCGCTGATTCAACGATCCACTGGGAGAACCGAGTGAAGTATACCGGGGCGCGAGCGGAGCGTCGACCACCTGAACGTCACTATGTGTGACCCGTTGCGCGATTCTGCGCGGTTCTGTGCGGTGGTTCGTCAGGGTGCGGCGTCGCCGACGCCGGCCGGCGGAGCCGTCGGCCGGTGGGTCAGAGGCTGATCGCCCAAGCCGCCTGGTAGGCCACGACGGCGGCGAAGACCGCGGCCAGCAGCACGGCCGCGACGAGCGCCGCGGGCCGGTGTCGCACGCGCCAGAGCAGGAGCGCGCCCACGCTCACGATGCCGATCTTGAACACGGTCGCGGTGATCGTGCCCTCGTGCAGAAAGTAGCGCATGACACCGTTCTCCTCGGTGGCGAAGCCCAGCCACAGCACGTAGTGGGTGAGCAGCAGATCGGCGACGTTCAGCACCCAGAGGGCGAGCAGCAGCCAGAAGAGAAGCTGCTCGCCCGAGACGGCGAAGCGGGCGAGGCCGCGGGGCGAGGCCGCCTGCCGGGGAGCGGTCATCGGCGTCGCCGTGCCCAACTCCTGGCTTGCGCCCAGCGGCGCCGCCGCACTGGGCTCCTGGCCTGCGCCCACCGGCGCCACCGCGCCGGGTCGCCGGTCGGCGGTCATCGCGGCAGCCTCGTGATGTCGATCCACGCGTGCGAGGCGGTGCGCACCCACCAGGCCACGCGGTCGCCGCTCACCATGACCGACTGCACACCGGCCGCCACGTGGGCGATGCGAAAGGCGCCGCCGCTCGCGAGGCGCAGGCCCATGACGTCGTCGCCCCCGGCCGCGGCCGGTTGCGCCCAGACCACCGTCGCGCCGTCGAACCCGGGACCCACCAGGGAGCGGCCGCTCGCGATCTGACGCTCGGCGAGCGTCTTCAAGTCGTAGGTTGTGATCGTGGCGGGGCCGTCCTTGGACCAGCGCCACCAGGCGAGCGTGCCATCGGCGAGGATCGGCGTGTCGAAGACCGCCCCCGGCGTCTGCGCGGGCAGCTCGAGATCGGTGGTCGTGCCGAGCGTCAGGTCGTCCACGGTCAGCGTGAACGGGGCGCCCGACGCTACCTGGTGTGACCAGGCGACGAGCGAGCCGTCGGCCATGAGGAAGGGGCCAAGGCCGTGGCCCGTGGCCAGCACACGCCGCCGGCCACTGTCGATGTCGCAGGCCACGACCGCGGTGGCGCTGCCCTGCCCCCTCAGCCAGTAGAGCGTCGGGCCCGCGATGGCCGGTGGGTCGAGGAAGGCGGCGGTCGACAGCAGCAGGCGCCGCCGGTGCGACGAGAAGTCGTACCCATACAGGAGAGTGCGCTGTGAGGCGTCGCCGCTGGACTCCTGCCACGAGGCGGCGCCCAGCGACACGATCGGCGGCACGACCGACTGGCCGTCGCGTGCCGCGCCGATCAGCCGGGACGTGCCGGAGCTCACGTCGAGGACGATGGTGTACGAGCCGTCCTGCCAGACCAGGTGGTCGCCGGCGAGCGCCGGGTCGTTGATGTCGCCGACGGGCTGGGTCACCCGCAGGCCCGCGCTCGTACGGGTGAGGTGCGGACGCCAGTCGGCATGACCCTGGTCGTAGGCGAAACCGGCCACGCCGACGAGGGCGCCGACGACGACCACGAGCGCGGCGACCAGCAAGGCTCGCGGGTTGAAGAGCTCCGATGGATCCGTGGCTCCTCCTCGGGGGCCTCGGTCGAGACACGTCAGCTCACTATCGACGCGGGAGGCCGCCGACCTTTAGCGGTCGCCGCGCCTCGCGGCGCCGCGATGGGCCCGCCGCGGTCGGTCCGCGGCTTGGCCGGGGCGGCCGTCAGTCGGGCGCGTCGAAGGCGGCCAGGGCCGCCGGCAGGGCCTGGGTGACACCGTTGCCGACCGCCGGCAGGCCGACGAGGACGGCCGAGATCACCTCGTCGCGGCTCGCGCCGAGCGACCGCGCGTGAGCGGCGTGAAAAGGCACGCCGCTCGTCAGGCGGGTGGCGGCGAGCACGGCGAGGTAGGCCAGGGCCGCCGTCTTGTCGTCTAGGGCGCTGGCTGCCCCGAGGCGTTCGACGGCCTCCATCCAGGCGCCGGCATGGAGCGGCGCCTCGTGCAGAAAGGCGGCAAACGCGTCGCTCACGCCCGGCACTTGCTCGTCCATCGCTGCTCCTTCGTGTCGGTTCGCGTCTCGCAGGCATCCTACCGGACGCGATCGCCGGGTGTGGCTCGGCGGGGCGTTC
>DATIYD010000304.1:0-4365 GCA_035517975.1 Thermoleophilia bacterium
CGGGTGTGACGGCCATGCCGCCCCCTTTCGACGCTGCTTGACCGCGGCCAGATTATCCGACGAATGATCCGACGGCAACCGGTTGCCGGAGCGGGCAACGCCTTTTCAGGGTGCGTTTTGGAGGGGAAAAGCTGGTGGCGAGGGGCAGAATTGAACTGCCGACACCATGATTTTCAGTCATGTGCTCTACCAACTGAGCTACCTCGCCACCGATGTGAGGCTCCGTAGAGCGCGCTCTATCGTAGTGACGAGACCCCCAGCGGTCAACCGGCGGTCAAGGGGCAAGCCCGCGAGTGAAGCAGTCCCGGTGAGCTTGCCGTCAGTGCTCGCAGGAGCCGTCTCCCGCGCCCTCGGCGACCGCCTCTTAGTCCTCGCCGCCGTGGATGTCGATGTCGCCCTCGGCCTGCACCTGGGCGGGGTTCTCCTCGGGGAGCGCCGCGTGGATCAGCTCCTGCTCGAGGCCGGGCTGCAGGAGGCAGATGAGATAGTCGTCGGGCCTGATATCGACCGCCTGAGACGGTAGCAGCGCCTCGCCGTCGCGCAGGATCGCCGACAGCAGCGCGCCCTCGGGCAGGGTGATCTCGCTGATGCGACGGTTGGCGAGCGGCGAGGTCTCCCCCACCTCGAGCTCGATGACCTCGATGTTCTCACGCTTCAGGGTGAGCAGCGGCACGAACTTGTGGGCCGGCAGCTCGTGCATGATGAGGCGCAGCATGTTGGTCGCGGCGCAGATGGTGGCGTCGATGCCGAGCACGTCGAAGGTGGGCTGGTTGAACGGGTTGTTGACCCGCGCCACGACCTTGGGCGCCCCGTACTTGAGCCTGGCGATCTGCGAGATGATGATGTTGTCCTCGTCGTCGCCGGTCACGGCCACGACCAGGTCGGCGCGGCCTATGCCGGCCTTCTCGAGCACCCAGATCTCGGTGCCGTCGCCCAGCATGATGTTGTCGCCGAGCTCCTCGAGCAGCAGGTCGTAGCGCGACTTGCGCTGCTCGACCACGATGACCTCGTGGCCCAGGTGCAACAGGCTGCGCGCGGTGTTGACTCCCACCTTGCCGCAGCCGACGATCACGATGAACATGACTCTCAGCCTCCTACAGCTTGCACGTGCGCACAGCGTCGTGAAGCAGGTCCTGGGCGTCTTTGGTGGGGCACACCGTGCGGATGCCGGTCTGCTCGAAGAGCTCGGCGCGCAGCGGGTCGAACACGCGCGCCACGCAGCAGCGCACGCCGAAGTGGTTCTGGGCGATCTGAGCCGAGACGATGTTGGTGTTGTCGCCGTCGGTCGCGGTGACGAAGGCGTCGGCGTCGCCGACACGGGCCTCGCGCAGCGTCTCCCAGTCGATCGCCTGGCCGATGACGAACTGCCCGGCGAAGTCGTCGCCGAGCAGCGACAGCGCCTCGGGGCTCTCGTCGATCACGCAGACGTCGTGGCCCTCGGCCAGCAACTGTCTGGTCAGGCTCGAGCCCACCCGGCCGCAGCCCGCAATCACGATGTACATCGTCTCACCTCACAAGGGCGCCCGTCGGACGGGCGCCCCAGTTTCTGTTGTGGCACCCCCGCGCCGGTGGCGCGGACGTGCCGCCTTCTTCTTAGTCGTCGCAGCATACTGCCAACGGCGGCCTTGGCAAACGTAGGAACGAGGTCACTGTGGGCGCCCCGGCGGGCTCGCGACACCCGAGGCCGCCGTCAGCTCCCGGTCGTGGACGTCGTCAGCTCTCGCCGCCTCCGTCGCCGCCCGCGACCGGCGGCAGGTCGACGTGTTCGTGGGAGGGCTCGGCCGAGGCCGTCGCCTTGTGCGAGCCGTCCTCGACATAGACGCCTTGCAGCGGCACGAGGTTGATCAGCACCTCGCAGGGTGCGTGCTGCAGGACGTAGTCGATCGTGCCGCCCAGGGCCCGTTCGCTGAAGCGCCGTTTGCGGGTGGCGCCCAGGATGATGACCTCGGAGCGGCGCTCCTTGGACTCGTCGACGATCGCCCGACCGGCGGCGCGGGCGGTCACGACGATCGGCGTCATGGTCACGCCGAACTGATCGGCGATCACGGCCGCCTGCTCCAGCACGGCCTTGGCGTTCTCGCGTTCCTGCGGCAGGCGCGCATCGAGCGGCAGGTTGAAGGGCACCTCGATGACGTAGAGGGCGTCGATCGACGACTGCTTCTCGGTGGCGAGCTGGCAGGCGAGCACCATCATCTCGTCGGTGATGCGCGAGCCGACGATCGGCACGAGGAGCTGGTCGTAGTCGATGTCGGCCTGCACCGACTCGGGCAACGGCACTGCCTTGACCGTCTTGGTCAGCGAGTAGCCCTTGCGCTTGCGGTAGATCACGTACATGAGGATGCCGGCGCCCATCCAGGTGAAACCCACCAGTCGCCCGTCGGCGTGGGTGAGCACGACCACCACCCATACACTGGCCGTGCCGAGTCCACCGATCACGGCGGTGAGCGGCAGCACGTACCTGCCGAAGCGCACGTTGAGTGGGAGCCGCCAGGGACGCTCGGCGTCGGGCTGCTTGAAGCGCAGGGCGACAACGCAGACATGGGCCACCGTGAACGAGATCATCGCGCCGAAGGCATAGAGGTCGGCGAGCAGGCCGATCTTGCCGGGCAGGATGAGCAACGCGGCGATGAAGCCGAACAGGCTGATCGACACGTACGGCGTGAAACGGGTCGGGTGGACGCGGGCGAGGATGGCCGGCAGCTGCTTGTGGCCGGCCATCGAATATGCCAGACGCGACGAGCCGATGATGCCCGCGTTCGTCGCGATGATCAGGATCGTGGCCGCGAGCAAGGCGATCCAGGGCGCCAGGATGTAGCGCAGCCAGACGAGGTTCTTCGGAAGGTTCTGCACCAGCCCCTGGAGCGGGTCGGCCTCGTACACCGTGCCGAGCTGGGTGCCCCAGAGCTTCGTGACGTACTGGCCGTTCTGCCGGTAGATCGCGCCCGTCGCCTTGATCGGTGACGACCGCGGCGAGATGGTCAGGGACGCCGCATCGACGGCCACGTACACCGACTGGCGAGGGTCGCTCCTGAGCACCCAGGGACCGGTCTTGGCGTCTTTGCCGGGTGCGGCCTGCACCGCGACGGGCTGGATGATCTTCGTCGTCGGATTGACCGGCAGAACGTTGTAATGCACCGGCATGGCCGACAGGCCGACCATCGAGATCGCGAAGTACACACCGAGGACGGCGAGCAGCACGAAGTTGACCGCGCGCGGCACATCTCGCCCCGGATTGGCCGACTCCTCGGCCATGTTCGAGATGGTCTCGATGCCGGTGTAAGCCACGGTGCCGATCGAGATGCCGTAAATGAACTGGTGCAACGTGGGTGCCGTGCCGAAGTGGATCTGCGTGATCAGCAGGCGCGGCGACAGGAAGACGAAGAGCCCGACGATCGCGAGCAGGGTCTGCGTGCTGAGGTCGGCGATGGCCAGGATGACGTTGAGCCGCGCCGCCTCCTTGATGCCGATCACGTTGATCACGACCACGAACACGATGGTGACGATGCCGCCGATCGAGTTGTACGGCCAGGTCTTGAGAATGGGCCAGAACGTGGCCAGGTAGTTCGGGACGAAGAACGCCGAGATAGCGATCGTGATGATGTAGTCGAGCATCAGCGCCCAGCCGGCGCCGAAGCTCACGAACTCGTTGAACGTGTGCCGCGCGAAGCTCGACGAGCCACCAGCCTCGGGGAACATCGTGGTCGCCTCGGCGTAGGACCAGGCGGTCGTCACGAACAGGAGGCCAGTCAGCATGAAGACGACCGGCGTGAGGCCGAGAGCCGACAACGCCACGACGCCGAGCGCGTAGTAGATCGACGAACCGACGTTGCCGTAGGCGGTGCTGAACAGGGCGGGCACGCCCAGGACCTTGTGGAGGTGCCCCTCTCTCTTCTTACGCCGTGCCACTTACCCGCTCACCCCGTACCCGCGCGATCGCTCGTCCCGCCTTTTCGCCGCGGCGCCCGAGCTCTCCCGAGCCCGACTCTCGTAGCCCCACGTCCAGCGCCGTCGAGCCCTCACGACCCAGCCCCCACTTCAACCCGATCACCTCACGCGTAGATCCAGCGCACCACTGCTCCGATGAGCAGCACTACGCCGGCGACGAACTGGATCGAGAGGGGCCACAGGCCCCCCGCGACACCTCGCACGATGAGCGCCACGGCTATCGCCGCGAAGACGATCGCGAAGATCTGATGTGCTCTCTTCATACCGACGCCCCGCGGCGCTTGCCGACGAGGCAGACTCCTACGGTAGCACATCCGCGTCAAGAGTCATGACAAGCCGCCTTGTCCCACGCGGGCGTCTCCGCGTCGACGCGGCGGCGGCAAAGAAGGGCGGGGCGGGCGGCTGCATCGCAGCCGCCCG
>DATIYD010000305.1:0-4308 GCA_035517975.1 Thermoleophilia bacterium
CGAGGGCTTCGACGAGCTCTGGCAGGTCGTGCAGGCCTACCCGCCGGAGCGCGTGAGCGAGATCACCGGCGTGCCGGTCGAGCAGCTGCGCGAGGCGGCCGAGCTCTACGCCACCACCAGGAAGGCCGGCATCTTCTACACGCTCGGCATCACCGAGCACACGACCGGCACGGCCAACGTCATGAATCTGGCGAACCTGGCCATGGTCACCGGTCACATCGGCATCGAGAACGCCGGCGTCAACCCGCTACGCGGTCAGAACAACGTGCAGGGCTCCTGCGACATGGGCGCCCTGCCCAACTCGTTCCCGGGCTACCCGAGCGTGAACGATGAGCAGGCCCGCGCCAAGTTTTCGGCGGCCTACGGCGTGCCGATGCCCGAGAAGATGGGCCTGCGTATTCCGGAGATGCTCGACATGGCCGTCTTCGGCAAGCTCAAGGCCATGTACGTGATGGGCGAAGACCCGGCCCTGACCGACGCCGACGCCAACCACGTGCGCAAGGCCCTCGAGAGCCTCGAGTTCCTGGTCGCCCAGAACCTGTTCATGACCGAGACGGCCAAGTATGCCGACGTGTTCCTGCCGGCGGCCTGCTACGCCGAGAAGGACGGCACCTTCACCAACACAGAGCGCCGCGTGCAGCGCGTGCGCAAGGCGGTCGACCCGCCCGGGCAGTGCCGCCCCGACTGGCAGATCATCGCCGACCTGTCCACCCGGCTGGGTCACGAGCTGCACTACGACTCGCCCGAGCAGATCTTCGACGAGATGCGCGCCCTGGTGCCGCAGTACGCCGGCATCAGCTACGAGCGTATCGACCAGGTGGGCCTGCAGTGGCCTTGCCCGGACGAGTCGCACCCGGGCACGAAGTTCCTGCACATCGGCAAGTTCACGCGCGGCAAGGGCCTGCTGCAGGGCATCGAGTACGAGGCGCCGGCCGAGCTCGTCAGCGACGAGTACCCGATCCTGCTGACCACCGGGCGCATGCTGTACCACTACAACATCATGACCCGGCACTCGGCCCTGCTCGAGGGCCTGCGGCCTCATGAGCTCGCCCAGATCAACCCGACCGACGCCGACCGCCTCGCTCTGAGCGAGGGCGACATGGCCCGGGTCACGAGCCGGCGCGGCTCGATCACGAGCCGCGTGACGGTCACCGACACGGTGCCGCCGGGGGTCGTGTTCATGACCTTCCACTACAAGGAATCGCCGGTCAACGAGCTCACCAACTCGGCCTTCGACCCGGTCACCAAGACGGCCGAGTTCAAAGTCTGCGCCGTGCGCATCGAGAAGGAGCTCGCGGAGGTCGCGCCGGCCGTCTGACGGCCGGCGCGGCCTCCGCGCATCGACGGCGGTCGCGCTCTCTTCTGCGCCGCTCGCCCGCCCACCCAGACTGGCGAGCGGGGTCTCCTGCCACCGCCCGCCGCCTCGTCACGCGGACGGACGGGCCCCGCCCTCACGCAGGCTCGCCAGCTTGTCCAGGGCCGCGAAGCGCGGCTGTCCGCCTGTCCACTCTGCGGCCCGTTGTGTTCGCGTGGCGATAACGGCTAGAATCCGGGCACCGCGGGGTGAGGCGGGATCCTACGCTTCTCCAGACGCCTGCTGCCTCGCATGCCCACAGGTCTGCAGTCGAGCCGACAGGAGCCGGCGCATGGACAAGAAGCAGCTCATCGTCAACGGGGTGCCAACCACCGTCATCGTCGACGCCAAGCAGAAGCTGAGCGACGTGCTGCGTCGCCAGGTCGGCCTGCTCGGCACCAAGGTGGCCTGCGGCCAGGGTCAGTGCGGCTGCTGCTCGGTGATCCTGAACGGCAAGGTCGTGCGCTCGTGCACCACGACCATGAAGCGCGTACCGGCCGAGTCCGAGATCACGACGATCGAGGGCATCGGCACGCCCGACAAGCTGCACGCCCTGCAGCTCGCCTGGATCCTTCACGGCGGCGCCCAGTGCGGCTACTGCTCGCCGGGCTTCATCGTCTCGTCCAAGGCGCTCCTCGACGAGAACCCGGATCCCACGCGCGAAGAGGTCCGCGACTGGTGGCAGAAGCACGCCAACGTCTGCCGCTGCACCGGCTACAAGCCGCTCGTCGACGCCGTGCTCGACGCCGCCAAGGTGCTGCGCGGCGAGATGAGCGAGGAAGAGCTCACCTTCAAGGTGCCCGAGGACGGCCGCATCTGGAACACGCGCTTCCCGCGCCCGTCGGGCGTCGCCAAGGTGACCGGCTCCATCCTGTATGGCGCCGACATGGAGCTGCGCATGCCGCCCGAGACGCTGCACTGCGCCGTGGTCCACGCCCAGGTGTCGCACGCCAACGTGATCTCGATCGACACGAGCGAGGCCGAGCAGATGCCCGGCGTCTTCAAGGTCGTCACCCACAAGGACGTCAAGGGCAAGAACCGCATCAACGGCCTCGTCATGTACCCCGACGACGTCATGGCCGACGGCTGGGAGCGCCCCATCCTCTGCGACACCAAGGTCTTTCAGTACGGCGACGCCATCGCGATCGTCTGCGCGACCACCCTCGAGCAGGCGCTGGCGGCCGTGCCCAAGGTCAAGGTCGAGCTCGAGGAGCTGCCGGCCTACATGAACGCGCTCGACGCCATGGCCGACGACGCCATCGAGATCTACCCCGGCACGCCCAACATGTTCTTCACGCAGCAGCTCAACAAGGGCGAGGAGACCGACCCGATCTTCGAGAAGGCGGCCCATGTCGTCGAAGGCAAGTACTACCTGCAGCGCCAGCCGCACCTCTACTTCGAGCCCGACTGCGGCTTTGCCTACACCGACGAGGAAGGCCGCCTGACGATCCACTCCAAGAGCATCGCCCTGAACTTCCACGCGGCGATGATCAACGAGGGTCTCGGCGTCGAGCTCGAGAACCTGCGCATGGTGCAGAACAATACCGGCGGCACGTTCGGCTACAAGTTCTGCCCCACCATGGAGGCCCTGCTGGGCGCCGCCCACATGGCGACCGGCCGCCCGGTCTACCTGAAATACGACTACTGGATGTCGATCGCCTACACCGGCAAGCGCTCGCCGCACTGGTACCACTGCAAGCTCGCCGCCGACGAGAACGGCAAGTTCCTCGCCATGGAGAACCACTGGTGGTGTGACCATGGGCCGTACATGGAGTTCGGCGACAACCTGGTGCAGAAGGGCATGCTCTGCGGCGGCGGCTACGACATCCCCAACATGCGCGGCGACGGCCACCTGGTGCGCACCAACCACTCCTGGGGCGCCCCGTTCCGCGCCTGGGGCTCGCCGCAGGCCTTCTTCGCCGGTGAGAGCGTCGTCGACGAGCTCGCCCGCGAGATGGGCATGGACCCGTTCGAGCTGCGCTACAAGAACCTTGCCGAGCCCGGCGCCACGTTCTCGTGGGGCCAGGAGTACGAGGTCTACTCGTTCAAGAAGCTCTTCGACATGGTCAAGCCCTACTGGGAGAAGGCGAAGGCCTGGAAAGACGAGCCGGCGCCCGACGGCGTCAAGCGCGGTATCGGTATCTCGCTCGGCATCTTCGGCGCCGGCGGTGACGGCGAGGACGTGGCCAACGCCGCGGCCGAGCTGCGCCCGAACGGCACCGTGCGCATCTACAACACCTGGGAGGACCACGGTCAGGGCTCCGACGCCGGCACGCTCGGCACGGCGCACGAGGCGCTGCGCCCGCTGGGCCTCGGCATGGACCAGATCAGCCTCGACCTGAACGACACCGGCTACTGCCCCGACAGCGGCGGCGCTGGCGGCAGCCGCTCGCAGGTCCTTGTCGGCCACGCCATCAAGGACGCCTGCGAGAAGCTCATCGCCGCCATGGCCAAGGGCGACGGTACGTACCGCACGCACGACGAGATGGTGGCCGCGGGCCTCGATCTACGCTACGAAGGCAGCTGGACCCAGACCATGGGCGTGCTCGTCGATCCCAAGACCGGCCAGGGCCACCCGATCGCCAACTGGATGTACAGCGTCTTCATGTCACAGGTCTCCGTCGAAGTGGCGACCGGCAAGACCTCCGTCGACCACCTGCTCATCTGCACCGACGTGGGCGTCATCAACAGCCGGCTGAACGTCGACGGCCAGATGTGGGGCAGTCTGTCGCAGGGCATCGGTCTGGCCCTCACCGAAGACTTCGAGGACCTGAAGAAGCACACCAACATCAGGGCCTGCGGCATCCCCTACCCGAAGGATGTCACCGACGACCTCACGGTGCTGTACCTCGAGACGCCGCGGCCGCTCGGCCCGTACGGCGCATCGGGCTGCGGCGAGGCGCCGCTCACGGCGCCGCACGTCGCCATCATCAACGCGATCGACGACGCCTGCG
>DATIYD010000306.1:0-13001 GCA_035517975.1 Thermoleophilia bacterium
GGAGCGCACCACCGGGTTGAAGACGGCGCTCGGGTCGACCTGCGCGGTGATCTCGTCGACGTCCCTGATCCAGTCCTCTTCGCTCGCGCCGACCTTGGGCGTGATCTTGATCGTGCCCTCGTCGGTCTCTTCGATACGGTCGATCGACAGGTAGGAGCGCAGGAAGCCCTCGGTGAAGGCCACCGGCACCGTGGCGGCGTAGGCGATGACCTGCAGGATCTCGGCGGCGAACTGGGTGAAGCTGCCGGTGTGGAGGTAGCTGTCCTCGATCAGGCCGAGGAGCATCGACTTGAGGTAGGGATCGGCGCCCTGGGCGGTCTGCAGACCCTTGCCTCGAGTCGCGCCCGCCTGCGCCGCCTGTCGATGCGCGCCCGATCCGGATGTGTCTGCCATCTAGTCCCCCGAACGCTTGCCGCCGACCCGGCAACCTTACTCCATGAGGCGGGCAAGACAAACCCCGGCCTTCCGTCGATGGCGCACGACGAGGGCCGCGCCGTTCGGGTAGGCTTGTGCACAGTCATGGAAGACATCAGTCCAGAGGCCGGCCGGCCGCGCGACGCGGAGCCTCGCGCGGCCAAGAGCGGCGAGCCGATCCCGCGCGCCGGCGGATCGGTGCCGGGCGGCGGGCCGATCCTGCACGGCGGCGAGCTCCTCACGGCGGCGCTCGCCGCCGTGGCGCGAGCGCCCCGCGCGGCCGCGCTGTTCTGCGACATCGACGGCACCATCTCGCCGATCGTGGCCGATCCCTTCGAGGCCGTCGTGCCCGACGCGTTCCGGGCGGCGCTCGCTGCGCTCGCCCCGCGTCTCGGGCTGCTGGCCTTCGTCACCGGCCGCGACGTGCGCCAGGCGCGCGCCATGGTCGGCGTCGAGGGCGCCGCCTACGTCGGGCTGCACGGTTTCGACGTGCTCGGCGCCGACGGCACGATCGCGCGCGATCCCTCGGCGGCGCCCTACGTCGAGGCCGTGCAGCGCATGGCTCGCCGTGTGCGGGCGCTCGACGCCGAGCGCCTGGGCCTGGTCGTCGAGAACAAGGGCCCGATGCTCGACCTGCACTACCGCAAGGCGGCCGACCCCGCGGCGACGCTCGCCGAGCTCGAGACCGAGATCCTGGGGCCGGCCCGCGATCTCGGCCTCGCCGTGGCGACCGGGCATTTCCTGGTCGAGCTGCGCCCGCCCGAGCCGGTCGACAAGGGCACCGCCGTGCTCAGTCTCCTGCGCGACGGCCAGGGCGAGGCGTCGCTGCGCACCGCCGTGTTCCTGGGCGACGACCTGACCGATCGCCACGGCTTCGAGGCGGTGCACGACTGGGCGGCGGCACGTGAGGGGCGCCACGCGCTGGCCGTGGCTGCCCTGACGGTCGAGACCCCGCACGAGGTCAAGGAGGCGGCCGACGTCTGGGTCGCGGCGACACCGGGCATGGCCGCCGTGCTCGACCGCCTGCTCGAGGCGGCCGGCGCCCAGGGCGATCGACCCGGCCCGTCGCGCCGCCGGGGGCGATGAGCGGACGAGGACGAGAGGCCGGCTGCCGCCGTCAGACCCGGCAGTCGCAGCCCCTGGCGCGCAGCAGCTCGCGCTGGCGCGCCGGCGGATCGACGAAGACGTCCTGCACGCAGGCGCCGGTCGCGAGCCCGGCGTCGAGCGGCGAGGCGTGCCGGTAGCCGCGGCGCTCCATCTCGGCGACCTGCGCTTCGTGCCGCCGGTAGAGGGCGGCGAGCCTGCCCTCCCAGCGCCTGACCTCGGGGTGGCTCCGGTAGCCGCGCTTGTCCTGGGTCAGGATCGCCCAGACCGCGTGCAGCTCGCGGTGCTCACCGAGCAGATGGGCGCGGCACAGGCAGGCCGGCTCGACGTCCCAGATGCGCATGCCACCGCTGCCGGGCGGCTACCTGCCGGTGAAGCCGGCCGGCTTGCGCTTCTCGAGGAACGCGGCCATGCCCTCACGGCGATCGTCGCTGGCGAAGGTCAGCGCGAACAGGTCGCGCTCGATCTCGTGGCCTGCCTCGATGTCGACGTTCAGGGCATGGTGGATCTGCGCCTTGATGTAACGCACGGCCAGCGGCGGCTTGGCGGCGAGCTCGCCGGCCAGCTTGAGGGCCTCGGGCATGAGCTGCGCAGCCGGGAACACGGCCTGCACCAGGCCGATGGCACGCGCCTCGGCGGCGTCGATCATGCGCCCGCTCAGGCAGAGGTAGCTCGCCCAGCCGTTGCCGACCTCGCGCGGCAGGCGCTGGGTGCCGCCGAAGCCGGGCGTGATGCCGAGATTGACCTCCGGCTGGCCGAAGCGCGCCGTGTCGGCGGCCAAGCGGATATCGCAACCCAGGGCGAGCTCGCAGCCGCCACCCAGGGCGAAGCCGTTGACGGCGGCGATCCAGGGCTGCGGGGCGCCCTCGATGGCGGCTACGACCCTGCGCCCCAGGCACGACTGCTGGCGCGCGTCTTCGGGTGTCATGTCGCGAAACTCGGCGATGTCGGCGCCGGCCACGAAGGCCTTGTCGCCGGCTCCGGTCAGCACGACTGCCCGCACCGCGTCGTCGTGCGACAGCTCGCGAGCGACTCGCAGCAACTCCTCGTTCGTCGCCTTGTTCAGGGCGTTCAGCACGTCGGGACGGCTGATCGTGACGACGGCGACGGCGCCGTCGCGGGTGACCTGGACTGCCATCGGCGGACCCTCCTGCTCACTTGCGTGGGTGGACCGCTATCGGCCCAGCGCAACTCTACCGCACGCGCGCCGCGAGGGGTGGCGAGGCGACGGATGGCTGCGGAGCGAAGGCGCCGGAGCGACCTTCGGGTCGCATGGCGATGACGAGGCCGACGCAGAACGACCGAGGGCCGGAGCGGTCGGCAGTCTCCTGCCTGCCGGCCCCGGCCCTCGTGACATCCGCGGCCCGAGGGGGGCTCGGCTCGTCCGGGGGGAGGGCGAGTCTTGCCGCGGACTCTTTTCGCGCCGCACACCGGGTCCCGAGGAGTCTCACCGTCGGTTCGCGGTCGGCGGACGCGTCAACTTCCTGCTCGCACCTACCGCGAACACTTGCGCATCGCACGAGGACATCCCACTCGCGCCCGCTCTCCGCGCGCTTCCATCGGACCGCCGTGTTGCTGCCGCGGACCGACGACCTAGCGTGCTCAACGGGACCCATTGTAGACCTGCGCGGAAGTGTGGTCAATCGTGCGGTTCTTTTCGTTTTTGGTCGACGCCGTTCGGCGCCGAGTCGGCGACCGGCGCGCATTTTCCACAGAAACGCACAGTCAGCGCTCGGACTCGGCCGCCGATCCCGGACTCTCGCGGCCGGCGCCGGACGACCCATCGGGACGGGGCGCCATTGTCATCCTGTACAGCCACGCCGTGCTGTGATGAGCTGGCCCGGCTTGCAGCTCTCCTCGTCCGAAGGGAATACATGGGCCATTGCGCCGGGCAGTCTGCAACGAGCCGGCGGCGACGCGGGCCGGTCGTCACGGTCGCCGTGGTCGGCGCGGCGGTGCTGTGCGCCGGCGCGGCAAGCGTGGCGCTCGGCGCCTGCGGCGGCAGCCCGCGGAGCGCGCTCACGCCGGCGGTCTCGCCTCGTGCCGCGGGCGTCGTGGCCCCGCCCGTCCCGCCCGCGACGGGCAGCCCGTCGCCCGTCCCCGTCGTCACCGCCGGCCCGGTGCCGCGCGGCGCGACAGAAGCAGCGGTGCGCTATTGGCGGTTGATCGACCACCATCGCTACCGCGCCCTGCTCACGGTCGTCACCCCCGACTCGCGGGCGGCCGCGGCGGTCCGGGCCGGCCGCGCCGGCGCGTTCTGGGGCATCGACCGGGTGCGCGTGCTGGCGCTCGACGCCACGGTCGGGCGCACGCCACCGTTGGGCGCCACACTCGAGTTCGGCATGACGATCGACGTCCGGCCGGCCGGTGCGACGGCCTGGCGACCCGGGCGCAACCCCGTCGTCATGTCGCTGCGCCGCGTAGACGGTTCGTGGCTGGTATGCCAGATCGGCTCGGGCCCCTGACGCGGCGTCGGCCTCGACGCTGCCCCACATCACGAGCCGCCCTCGGCCCCTGACGCTCGCCTTCAGGCCCTGAGCTTGCGCAGCGGCGCGATGGTCGCCATGAGCCGACGTTCCGAGCCGTCGTTTTCGAAGCGCACCACGATGATGCCGCTCTGCTCGGCCGCCGTCACCGTGCCCTCGCCGAGCGTGGCGTGCAGCACCCGGTCACCGGGCGCGAAGAACTGCTCGACCAACCCCTGTTCACTCTTCTTCTCGAGCCCGGTGATGCGCCGGCCCGAGCTTCCGATCGCCTCGTCGTCGCGCTCCCGCCAGGCGCCTTCGGACCAGTCGTCCCAGCCGCGCCCCCGGCCGCGGGCGGCGCCGCGGCCGGCGCCGCTCGACCAGCCGCCCGAGTAGGCCGGCGCGGCCACCGTGGTCACCTCGACGAGGTCGGCCGGGATCTCGGTCAGGAAGCGCGACGGCAGGCCGTACAGGCTGCCGCCCCACAGGTTGCGCGCTCGCGCGTGCAGCAGGTACAGGCGGTCCATCGCCCGCGTGATCCCGACGTAGGCGAGGCGACGCTCCTCCTCGAGGTTCTGGTCGTCGAGCGAACGCTGATGCGGGAACACGCCCTCCTCCATACCGGTGATGAAGACCACCGGGAACTCGAGCCCCTTGGCGTTGTGCAGGGTCATGAAGGTGATGAGCTCGCTCGTGTCGACCATCGTGTCGATGTCGGCGTAGAGCGAGATCTCCTGCAAGAAGCCGTCGAGCGTCGGATCGTCGGCGCGCTGATCGTATTCGGCGGCCACGCCCACGAGCTCCTCGAGGTTCTCGATGCGGCCCTCGGCCTCGAGCGTGCCCTGGGCCTGCAGCATCGCCGAGTAGCCGCTCTCGTCGAGCACGCGCCGCACGAGCGCGGCGACCGACGTCGCCGACGGCGCGAGCGTGCGCCAGGCGTCCACCGTAGCGACGAACGAGCCGAGCGAGGTCACCGCCGCGGCGGTCAGGCCGGGCACGTCGGCGGCGCGCTCGATCACGCTCCACAGAGTCTCGCCGAGGGTCTGCGCCTCGGTCTGCAGGCGCGCCATCGTGGTCTGGCCGAGACCACGGCGCGGCATGTTCACGATGCGCAGCAGACGCTGCTCGTCGACCGGGTTGTTGACGATCGCGAGGTAGGCGAGGGCGTCCTTGACCTCGGCGCGTTCGTAGAAGCGCGTGCCGCCGACGACCTGGTAGGCGATGGCGTAGCGGCCGAACTCCTCTTCGAGCACCCGTGACTGGGCGTTCGTGCGGTAGAGCACGGCGATGTCGTGGGGGGCGAGGGGACGGGCGTCGCCCGCCCCCTCGCCCCCCACGCCCTTCTCGAGCAGCGTGCGTACCTCGCTCGCCACGAAGCGCGCCTCGGCGTGCTCGTCGGCGACCTCGACGACCTGGACCGGCCCGCCGGTGGCGCGCGCCGTCCACAGGTGCTTGCCCTTGCGGCGCCGGTTGTTCGACACCACCGCGTTGGCGACGTTGAGGATGTGGGTCGTCGAGCGGTAGTTCTGCTCGAGCCTGATCACCGTGGCATCGGGGTGGTCGCGCTCGAACTCGAGGATGTTGCGCAGATCGGCGCCGCGCCACGAGTAGATCGACTGGTCGTCGTCGCCCACCACGGCGAGATTGCCGCGCTCGCCGGCGAGCAGGTTGGCGATGCGGTACTGGGCGTGGTTCGTGTCCTGGTACTCGTCGACCATGATGAAGCGGAACGTGCGCTGGTAGTGCTCGAGACGGTCCGGAAAGATCTCGAGCAGGTTCACCGTCTTCATGAGCAGGTCGTCGAAGTCCATCGCGCTCATCTCCATGAGCTTCTGCTCGTAGAGCCGGTAGACGTCGGCGGCGGCCTTCTGGAAGTAGCCGCCGGTCAGCTCGGCGAAGGCGGCCGGGTCGAGCAGGCGGTTCTTGGCGTCGGAGATGGCGCGCGCGACGGCGTCGGGCGTGAAGCGCTTGTCGTCCAGGTCGAGCTCGGCGAGGCAGCGCTTGACCAGACGCTTGGCGTCGTCGGCGTCGTAGATCGAGAACGTCGACTTGTAGCCCAGGCGCTCGGCTTCGCGGCGCAGGATGCGGGCGCACATCGAATGGAAGGTCGAGATCCACATGACGCGCACCATCGGGCCGACGAGGCTGCCGATGCGGGCACGCATCTCGCCGGCGGCCTTGTTGGTGAAGGTGATGGCGAGCACCTCGTCGGGCCGTACACGGCGCACCTTGATGAGGTACGCCACGCGATGCGCGAGCACGCGCGTCTTGCCCGAGCCGGCGCCGGCCAGGATGAGCAGGGGGCCCTCGAAGTGCTCGGCCGCCGCGCGCTGCGGTTCGTTCAGACCGCGCAGCAGGGCGCCGGCCGTGCCGGCCGGCAGGTCGGAGGCGCTCACCGGCGTCACCGCAGGCCGAGGTCGAGCAGGGCGGAGAGGCCGATGCAGAGCACGCCGGCCACGGCCAGCTTCACACCCGACCAGATGAGGCGCTGGCGCGAGACCCGGCCCAGGAACAGGCCGAGCAGGAAGAGCTCGACGAAGGCCACGATCGCGCCCACGATGTAGGCCGTGTGGATGCTCATCACGCCGACGAGGAAGGGCAGCAGGACGAGCGCCGCCGCGAGGAACGGCGAGATGCCGTCGACCAGGGCGATCACGATCGTCGCGTAGGTCGAGGCCGCCGCGATATCGGAGTCCTCGAGGCTCGACAGGGTCACGTCTTCGAGCTCGCGCAGCGAGCGGTCGCGCTCGGCACGCTCGATCAGGTACGAGCCGTAGAAGCCCGAGACGCCCATGGCGACGGCGGCGCCGAGCCCGACGGCGACGACCTGGTGGGCCGAGTGCACGTGGCCGACATAGCTGCCCACGAGCACGCCGAGGGTGGTGAGCACGCCGTCGAAGGCGTTCATGGCGAAGTACCGGCGCGCGATCTCGCCGACCTCGGCGACGCGGTGGTAGTGGCGCAGGGTGGCGATCTTGCCGGCCAGCCAGCCGCCAGGCCCCGGGGCGGTCACCGGACTCACGCGCTAGGCCGTCGGGCGGCCGTCACCGCATCCAGCGGGCGCCGGCATCCTGCGGGGTCTCGGCCTCGTCGATGAGCTGACGGCCGGTCGACACCTTGTCGATCGAGTGGATGCTGCCCCCGGAATCCTGGATGACCTCGGCGACTTCCTGGTAGTCGATGTCGTTGCCCTCGAGCGTGATCTTGATGTTCTCGACCTTGTTGTCGATCTCGAAGAGCGTGATGTCGACGCCGGCGATGCCCTCGAGATCGCCGAGCTTGTCCGCCAGGTTGAGCATGGTCGGCATGTGCGGTTTCAGGACGTCGAGCACGAGACGTCGGACGTGGCTCACGGTGGGATCACTCTCCCTGTGCTGGTTGATGCGGCGATAGTAGCATACCCACGCAGGGCAGCCGCGGCGGCCCTTTTCTCGAGGCGCCGGGTCGCACCCGCGGGATCAGATGCCGCCGCCGCCTGTGAAGTGGAGCAGGCGGTCGAGCGCCTCCTGGTTGCGCACGATGCGGTCGCGGCGCCGCTGCTTGCGCTTGGGATCGAGCTCGTCGAGCTCCTGCTCGAGCGCGATGATGCGATCGACCACGCACTTGAGCGCCTCGGCGACCGGGTCGGGCAAGTGCGTGTAATCGATGTCGGGGATCCCCACCCGCTGGCCGTCGACGATCACCGGGTGACCGGGGTTGCCGACCACGGTCGCGTTAGCCGGCACGTCGTGCACGACGACGCTGCCCGAGCCGATCTTGGCGTTGTCGCCGATCTGCACCGAGCCGAGCACGCTCGCGCCCGAGCCCACCACGATGTTGTCGCCCAGCGTGGGGTGGCGCTTGCCGTGCTCCTTGCCGGTGCCGCCCAGGGTGACGCCCTGGTAGAGCGTGACGTTGTCGCCGATCTCGGTCGTCTCGCCGATCACGACGCCGGCGCCGTGGTCGATGAAGAAGCCTTCGCCGATCTGCGCCCCGGGGTGGATCTCGATGCCGGTGAGGAAGCGGTTGAACTGGCTGATCCAGCGCGGCACGAGCGGCATGCCGCAGCGGTAGAGCGGATGGGCGACGCGGTGCAGCCACAGGGCGTGCAGCCCGGAGTACGAGGTGACGATCTCGAAGGCGCCGGTCGCGGCCGGGTCGCGGTCCTTGACCGCCCGCACGTCGCGGCGCATGCGCGCCACGAAGTGACGCGCGCTTCCCCGGCGAGCGGCGCACCACGCGCCCTCCGCGACCTCAGCCACGGCTGTCAGGGGACGGCTCACGGTGAGGTGCTCCTTTCGGGACGCGGCGCTTCGTTCATGCTGCCCGAGCGAAAGCCGCTCATGTCGAGGGTGACGTAGGTGAAGCCGAGGGCGCGCAGCCGGCGCACGACCGTCTCGCGCAGCGCCGGCGCCGCGGCCTGTTCGAGGCCCTCGACCGGCAGCTCGACCCGGGCGATGTCGCCGTGATGGCGCACGCGCAGCTCGGGCCCGAGGCCGAGCTCACGCAGGACGTCCTCGGCGGCCGCGACCTGGCGCAGCTTGTCGGCGGTCACGGGCTGGTCGTAGGCGATGCGCGAGGCCAGGCAGGCCTCGGCCGGCTTGCTCCACGACGGCAGGTCGAAGGCCCGCGCCAGGGCCCGCACGGCGGCCTTGCCGAGGCCGGCCTCGACGAGCGGGTGGCGTACGCCGTGCTCGGCCGCGGCGCGCATGCCCGGCCGCTCGTCGCCGAGGTCGTCGCGGTTGGCCCCGTCGACCAGGGCCGCCTCGCCGGCGGCCGCGGCGGCGTGCTCCATGGCCTCGAGCATGGTCGCCTTGCAGAAGTAGCAGCGGTCGCGGGTGTTCGCCACGAAGCGCTGGTCGTCGAGCTCGCGGGTCTGCCAGGTGAGATGACGCACTCCCAAGGCCGCCGTCAGCGCGCGGGCCGCGGTCAGCTCGTCGGCGCGATACGTCTCCGAGACGGCGGTGAAGGCCAGCACCTGCGAGGCGCCCAGAACGCGGGTCGCGGCCGCCAGCACCACGCTCGAATCGACGCCGCCCGAGAAGGCCACGCACACCCGGCCGAGCGGCTTGAGCACCGCCTCGAGCGGATCGAGCAGTGAGCCGACCGTGGCGATCAGGGCGGCGCTGGCGGCGCCGGACTGTGGGTTCCCGGCCATCAGCCGCCGGTCATCGCCGGCGCACCCTGCTCGGCGAACAGGGTGGTCGACAGGTACCGTTCGCCGGTGTCGCAGAGCACGGTGACGATCAGCTTGCCGCGATACTCGGGGCGCGAGCCTATCTCGGCGGCGGCGAAGGCGTTCGCGCCGGCCGAGATGCCCACCAGGATGCCTTCGTCGGCCGCCAGGGCGCGGGCGACCTCGAAGGCCTTGTCGCCGGTCACCGTGACGACCTCGTCGAGGACGGCCCTGTCGAGCACGGCGGGCACGAAGCCCGCGCCGATGCCCTGGATACGGTGTGGGCCGGGAGAGCCGCCCGACAGCACGGCGGATTCGACCGGTTCGACGCCGTGCACCGTGACGGCCGGCTTGCGCTCCTTGAGCAGCCGGCCCACGCCGGTGATCGTGCCGCCGGTGCCGATGCCGGCCACGAAGGCGTCGACGGCGCCGTCGGTGTCGCGCCAGATCTCCTCGGCGGTCGTGGTCTGGTG
Organism: Thermoleophilia bacterium; assembly: GCA_035517975.1. GTDB lineage: Bacteria > Actinomycetota > Thermoleophilia > UBA2241 > UBA2241 > Bog-752. Next base: position 9,612 of record DATIYD010000306.1, read on the forward strand.
CACGGCCGGGTTGGCCGGGTTTTCGAACTGCTGTGGCATGAACGCGTCGCCGAGCTCGACGACGAGCTCGGCGGCTCGCTCGATGGCCCCGCGCATGCCGTCGGCGCCCGGCGTCAGCACGAGCTCGGCGCCGTAGGCACGCAGCAGGGTGCGGCGCTCGATGCTGAACGTGTCGGGCATCGTCAGGACGAGCCGGTAGCCGCGCGCCGCCGCCACCAGAGCCAGGGCGATGCCGGTGTTGCCGCTGGTCGGCTCGACGATCGTGGTGCGCCCCGGCACGATCGCGCCGGCTTCCTCGGCCGCGTCGATCATGGACAGGCCGATGCGGTCCTTGACGCTGCCGCCGGGGTTGAAGGACTCGAGCTTGCCGACGATCGTCGCGCCGCTGCGCTCGGACAGCGCCCGCAGGCGTACGAGCGGCGTACGGCCGATCAGCTTGGTGATGTCGTCTGCGATGTCCACTCGGTCCTCCGGCTAGATGTAGTACATGGCCTCGCGCGGCGCCCGGGCGAGCTCGCGCTCCGCCAGGTCGGCGATCGTCGTCTCGCGCAGCACCTGCTCGAGCGCCAGCTTGGCCTCGAGCCACACCGCCGCCGGGCCACACTCCTCGATACGCTCACACTCGCCCTGCGTGCAGACCGCCGGCGAGACCAGGCCGTCGAGCGTCTCGACGACCTCGAGCACGGTGATCTGGGCGGGAGGCCGGGCCAGGAGGAAGCCGCCGCAGGCGCCTCGCCGGCTTCTCACGATGCCGGCGCGCCGCAGCGTGGCGAAGAGCTGCTCGAGGAACTGCAGGGGTATGCCGCGCGTCGTCGCGACGTCGGTCAGCCTGATCAGGTGGTCGGGGTCGCCCTGAGCACGCTCTGCCAGCTCGACCAGCGCACGCACGGCGTACTTGCTCTTGGCGGAGATGTTCACGGGGCCTTCCTACAGAACTCGATAAGACTTGTCAAGAATACCCTTCGCAAGCCCACCCTAGTCGTCGACCGCCGGGCGTCGCCGCGCCCGGCGGCGCAGGGCGGCGGCGGTGGTCGCGCTCACGAGCGCGGTCACCGCCGCCGCCCACGCGAGCCGGAACCCCACGACCCACAGTGCCGCCGCCCCGACGGCGACGAACACGAGCGAGTCCTCGACGATCGAGTGCACCTGGCTCAGGAAGACGCTCATCAGGAACACCTGACGGCGGCTCATGCTGCGGCGGCGAGTCTCGCGGATGATGATGCCGCCACCGTAGGCGAGGCCGAAGAGAAAGCCGACCAGGGTCGGCGTGGCGATCTCCTCGGTCATGCCGAGCGGCGCCATCAGGCGTGCCCACAGACGCACCAGCCGCCGGAAGGGCCGCGAGCCTTCGAAGACCTCGAGCAGCACCATCATCGGCACGACGATCACGAAGACGCGCAGCAGCAGGCTGAACGAGCCGTGCAGGAACTGCGAGAGGAGCTGTCCCATGGCTGCGGCGACCTACCCGACGCAACGTCCGGTGGCCGCCGGACAGCCCCCGCGAGCGGTCCGACCCGGCCGGCGACTCACGAAAAGGCCTTCATGACGAGGTTGGCGACGCCGGCCGCGAGCAGGCCGGAGAGCGCGCGCAGCACGCCGAACCCGACGCCGCTCATGCCCGCCTTGCGCAGCACGGCTCCCTCGACCAGCAGGTTGTGACCGATGAGGATGGCCAGGGCCAGGACGGTGATCTGTCCGGGGCTCAGGTGCAGCGCGCTCATGGCGCCGACGGCCGCGTAGATGTTGAGCACGTAGCCCAGGACGAGCGGCACGGCGGCCGAGCCGGGCAGACCGAGGAGCGACATGACCGGCTGGGCGACGTGAGCGATCACCGTGATGACGCCCAGCTTCTCGAGGATGAGGGCGAGGCCGTAGGCCGGCACCATCGCCCTGGCGAGGCTCCAGAACGTCGCCAGACCCGAGCGCACGCCGCGCGGCAGGTCGCGCCGCAGGGCGCGGCCGAACGAGGGCGCGGGCTCGAGCAGGTCGGGCAGGCCGGGCAGGTCGGAGGGCTGGTGCTTCACTGCGGCGATTCTGACACACCAACGTCACCGCCGGTCACCCTTCGTCATCCTTGCCGCCCCGCTCGGCCCGGCGCAGCATCGTGCCATGGCTCCTCGCCCCTACCGACCGCTCCTCGCTCGCCTCCGCTGGCTTGCGGCCGGCGCCGTCGTGGTGGCGGTCGCCGGAGCCTGGGCGTCGTGCGGCCGGACGGCACCGGCGCCGCTCTCGCCCGCGGACCGCCCGGCGATGGCGGGGCGGCCCGCGGCCGCCCCGCCCCGGGCCACGCCGGCCCCGACCGCCGGCGCCGGCCTCGAGGCCGCCTGCACGGTCGCGCGGCTGGTGCGGTTCGTCGACCAGCGTCGCCTCGTCGCGGCCCGGCTGCTGCTGGCCGGCGATCGGGCCTGGCCACGCAGCGAGCTCGTCAAGTACCGCCACATCGATCTTCTCTCGGCGCGCGTCTGGGGAGACGCCCGCGCCGACGTCGTCACGCTGGCCGCCACCGTGCGCCTCACGGCGCGCAACGGCGGCGCCGTCCACAGCGGCCGCACGACGCTGTTCTTCACCCTGGGGAGGGACCGGAGCGCGGGGGACTGGCTGGTCACAGCCGTCGCCACGAGCCCGTAAACCGACCCGAAAGGGGGTCGCCATGCTCCACCCTCCGCACTCACGAGCGGTGCTGCTCACGCTGCTCGTCGTCGCGCTCGCCGCTCTCTGCGGCGCCGGCGGCGCCACGGCCGCCACCGTCTCGGCGGCGCCGAGCCCGGCGAGTCACGCCGTCGTCGCCCGCACGCCACCGAGCGCCGCCGCGTCGGCCGCCGCGCTCGCCTATCTGCAGGCGCGTGCCCACGGCCTTCTCGGACCGGCTCAGGCGCGCGCCCTGTCCGCGCACTGTGCGGCCGGCTCGCGGCTCGCTCGCCGCGAGGCGCTGCTGGCGGTCGGCGCGCGCAGGCTGGCGGCCGCCCTCGGCCACCACACGACGGCAGTCTGCTGCCGGGTGCGCATGACGTCCGTGCGACCGGGCGCCGGCGGCGCGCTGATCGTGACGGCCCGGGCCGTCACGCTCGTCACCTGGTGCGATCGCGCCGGCCGCTCCGACACCGAAGGCGAGGGTCTCGACCACGTTCTCACCCTGGTCTGTCGTCACGGACACTGGCTGGTCACCGCCGACGCCTACGCCTCCGACCTCACGCCGCGCCTGCTCCAGGCCGGCGGCGCGCCACAGCGTGTGGTCGCGGCGGCCGGCGCATCGCTCGAGGCTCGCGCCCGCGCGGCATCGTCGACGGCCGTGCCGGCGCCGGCGAGCGTCGACGTGCGCACGACTCCGGGCTACGTCGACAAGCTCAGCTTCGATCGCAGCGCGGCCAAGGCCTACGCCGACCGCTACGC
>DATIYD010000307.1:0-6050 GCA_035517975.1 Thermoleophilia bacterium
GGTCCTATCGAGTTTCCTTGTGCACGGTGTGCCGCCCGCACCAGCGACAGTACTTCTTGAGCTCGATGCGGTCGGGGTCGTTCTTCTTGTTCTTGTTGGTGTGGTAGTTGCGACGCTTGCATTCCTGGCAAGCGAGAGTCACCAGTTGGCGCACGCTGTCTCCCTTTCACAGAAAGCAAGTTAGGATAGCAGGCCTCCGCGAGGGGGTCAACGAACCCCGGACGGGCCGGCGAGCCGGCACCGGCCAACTTCCGCGCGGCCTCCGGCGAGGCGTGAGTATACCAGACGCCGGGACCAAAGCGACCGAAGCCGCCGGGACCTCTTCGCATGGTCTGCCCGCCGCGACCGGCGGCCAACCGTTCCGCGCGCCGGTGGCGTGGGCCGAGCGGCCGGGCGCCGCCTGTGTGTAGAATCGTCGGCGACCGGAGACAGGTGAGCAGTGGACGACGAGCCCAGGAACCAGGACAGGCAGGCGGCCCCCGCCGGCGAGGCGTCCGCGTCACCCGAGGCGACTGCCGCGGGCGAGCCGCTCACCCCTCAGGATCCCGCGACTCCCCCCTATCCAGGCCCGGCGGCGAAGGCCCAACAGGCTGCCGCGCTGCCAGCCGGCCGGCCGGCGCAGGGCCAACAGGCTGCGCCGCCGACGGGCTGGCCGGCGCAGGCCGGGCAGGCTGCTGCTCTGCCACCCGGCTGGCAGCAGACGGCCGACGGCCGCTGGGTACCGCCGCCGGGCTGGTGGCTCGCGCCCGACGGCCGCTGGCAGCCGCCCTGGCAACCGCCGCCCGGCTGGTGGCAGGCTGCCGACGGCCGCTGGGTACCGCCGCCGGGCTGGTCGCAAGCCGCCGACGGCCGCTGGGTACCGCCGTCGCAGGCGCCACCGGGTTGGTGGCAGGCCGCCGATGGCCGCTGGCAGCCGCCCACCGGACAGGGGCCCGCGGTTCAGGGCGCCGCGTTCCCGGCTGCCGGCGGCGAGCGGCCGAGCGGCCCTCGGGCGTTCGGCCTGGCGCGTGGCCTGCATCCCGGCGACGTGCCGTGGCATTGGCGCGACGTGCTGCTGGCCGTCATCATCGCCGCGGCCCCGATCGCCGTGCTCACGGTGATCGGCACCCTCTCGAGCTCGGGCTCGAACGCGAGCGCGAAGCCCACGGCCGCCTTCGCGCTGGCCGCGATCGTCTCGACGGTGCTCGTCGACGGCTGGCTCGTCTTCTGGGCCTGGTTCTTCTCGCTGCGCAAGTACCATCTGCCGCTGGCCAGCTGGGGTTTTCGCGGCTACGAGGAGCGCAGCTACTGGGGCGTGGCGGCGGCGGTCGTCGTGGGCGGCGTGTTCGCGACGATCATCCTCGGCGACGTCAGCGACTTCGCCTACCGCCATATCGTCGGTCCCGTGCCCAAAGAGAACGTGGTCACGATCTTCCCGCACACCTCGGCCGGACTCGTGCTGTTCATCCTGCTCGCCGTCCTGGTCGCGCCGCTCCTCGAGGAGACCTTCTTTCGCGCCTTCGTCTTTCAGGGCCTGGCGAGCTCCTGGGGGCCACTCGTGGGCGCGCTCGTCTCGGCCTTCGTGTTTGCCGCATGGCACCAGCAGCTCTCGGTGCTGATCCCGATCTTCGGCCTTGGCGTGCTACTGGCCGGCGCCTTCTACTGGACGAAGTCGATCTACACCAACATGACGATGCACGCCGTGTTCAACGCGCTCGGCATCGTCGCCTGGTGGTTCATCACGACGAAGACCTGAGGAACGGCGCGGTCGCGGCCGCCGGCGCGGTCACGGCGGCCGGCGCGGTCACGGCGACCGACGCGGGCCAGGCGAGCAGCGCGGGCAGGCGAGCGAGCAGCGTGGACTAGACGAGCAGCGTCGGCTTGCGCAGCTCGCGGCAGTGGCAGCCCGCCTGGTCGGCGGGCAGCGACGCCGCGGCGTCGAGCACGATGCGCGTCATCAGGGCCGCGTCGTCGGTGAAGCGTTGTTTGAGCTCCTCATGGCTCCATTCCTCGACGACGCCTTCGGCGTAGTTGACGATGAGGTAGATGCCCGCGTAGCACGCGCCGATGTCGCGGGCCAGCCACACCTCGGGCGAGAAGCTCTGTCCGACGACGTCGCCGTAGCCGCGAAGGCGGCGCACCTCGGCCGGCGACTCGAACCGCGGCCCCTCGGTCACCACGTAGACGCCGCGCGTGAACAGGCGGCGCTGCGGCGCATGCCGCCGTGCGGCGCTCGCGAGCGCCGCGCGCTCCACGGCGCAGACCGGCTCGCGCATGATGAGGAGGTGGCCACCCACGACTCCTTCGCCGGCGCGTTCGGTCGACAGATCGACGAAGTCGTCGCAGACGACGAGGTCGCCGGGGTCGAGGAGCTGATTGAGGCTGCCTACGCCGGCCTCGGAGACGATGCGCCGCACGCCGGCCCGGTGCAGCACGCTGAACACCTGACGTGAGGCAAGGCCCCGGGAGACGCCCGGTCGCCAGCCGTGCATGCGCACGTGCAGCACGGGTTCGCCGGCCAGCGAGAAGAGCTGGAACGGCGGGCTGTCGCCGTAGGGCGTCTCGAAGACGAGGCCCTCGTCGAGCTGCGCGACGTCGGGCCGCTCGGTGCCGGGGAACTCGCCGCCCTGGGTCGCCGAGCCGCCGATCACGGCCAGCCGCGCGACCGGCACGGTGGCCTGTGGCACGGTCAGAACCCCGAGATCTGGGTGGGGACCCGCACAGCGACGAGCTGGACGTGGTCGCCGTTGTCGGTGGTGAACTGGCGCAGGTCCTGGTGAAGCCCCGGTGGGAAGCGCCGCACCGCGCCGAGCACGCTCTCGCCGGCGGTGACGTCGGCGCCGATCGCGACCCGGGGCTTGAGCACGTGGGTGATGATGAGCAGCAGGCTGGGGTCGTTGGCGAGCTGCAGCTCGATCTCGGTGTCGGTGTAGCGGCCCAGGAGCTTGTAGGTGGTGACCGCGATCACGCGACCGTCGACGGGGCTGTAGATGTAGGCGCCCGGGACGGCACCTACGTCGAGGCCGGCGGTGCGCGACGAGGAGTCGCTCGCATCGCCGCCCATGGCGTAGTATCGCATGCCCCCGCTCGCGAACAGGTCGGACAGCGTGCCGCCGACCCCCGAAGGATCGCCCGGGCGGCCCACAGGGCTCAGGGCCACGCTGTTGTCGTTGTCGACCGGATGAAAAGCGACGGCGGTGCTCGCCTCGAGCTTGACCGGCAGGAGCAGGTCGATGTTCTCGACCCGGGCGACCACGATGCGGCGGTCGACCGTGCCGGCCTGGCCGAACTGCGAGACGACGTTGGCGGCGGGCACCCGGGCCGGCTTGGGAGCCGGCCAGGCGTAGGCCGCCCAAATCGCGCCGATGACCAGAGGGACGACCACCGCGATGGCCACGAAACGCCGGCGCCTGATCTGACGCCGGCGGGCCCTCTTGGCCTGCCGTCGTTCGTTACTCAGGCTGTGCATGTTGCTGACGGTACTACGCGACGACGTCTCCACGCAAGCTCGCGCGCCGCTCGCCGACGCGGCCGGGCCGCCGCCGGTTGCCCTGGTTGACAACGCCTATCCGTGCCCCGTTCGCTCGTGCCCGGCCCATACAGGCTCAAGTCCGCGACGACCCCTCCGATACCGATGCAGAAGGACCGCTGTGCAAACGGCCCCCCTCGGCGTGGGGCCCGAGGTTCGGAGGCGATCGTGAAGCGACTGGTGCCCTGCATCATCCTGGCCGCCTGCGCCATGATCTTCGTCGCGCCGGCCGCCCCCGCCCAGGCGTTGACCCTGACCAAGCCAGAGAAGCAGCTCCTCGCCCTGGTCAACCACGTGCGCGTCACGCACAACCTGCCCAAGCTCACCATCTCCACCTGCCTGGAGCGGGCGAGCCGCGCCCACTCCCGCGAGATGGTCCGCCGCGACTACTTCAGCCACAACTCGTACAACGGCGAGTCGTTCTCTCACCGCCTGATCCGGTTCGGGTTCTCCCAGTCGGGCTGCAAGCGCTGGACGGCCGGCGAGGACATCGCCTACGGCTACGGCTCCGGCGGCACGGCCAAGGCCGTGTTCCGGGCCTGGATGCACAGCAAACCGCACCGCGCCGTCATCCTCGACAAGCGCCTGCGCCGGGTCGGCGTGGGCCGCGCCAAGGGCACCTGGAAGGGCATCCCCGACGTCGTCTTCTCCACCCTCGACTGCGGGACCCGCATCCTCTTCTAGCGACCGGCGGCAAATCGCGCAGGCGACGGGCGCGGCGGCCGCAAGGGCCGCCGCGCCCGCGTCGCTTCTGTGGTCCCTGCCATGGGCTAGGATGAAGCCATGGCCGACCCCTCGTTCCTGACCGACAGCTCCCACGAACAGGTCGTCTACGTCACGCACCGTGCGGCCCGCGCGGCCCGGGTCGAACCGCTGCCCGCCGACCTGAGCCCCGACCTCGCCGCCAAGCTCGGGCGCCTGGGCATCACCGGCCTCTTCACGCACCAGCGCCGCGTCTGGGACCTCCTCGGTGACGGGCACAACGTGGTCGTGGCCACCGGCACGGCCAGCGGCAAGTCACTGGCCTTCACACTGCCGACGCTCGAGGCGATCGCACGCGAGCCTGGCAGCCGGGCTCTGTTCCTCTACCCCACGAAGGCGCTCGCCCAGGACCAGGCGCGCAAGCTCACCGCGCTGGCCCTGCCCGGCGCCGCCGTCGCACTCTACGACGGCGACACGCCGCGTGCCCAGCGGGCGCACGTCAGGAGCAGCGCGACCATCCTGCTCACCAATCCCGACATGCTGCACGTCGGCATCCTGCCCAGCCACGAGCGCTGGGCCGAGTTCCTGCACCGTCTGCGGTACGTGGTGCTCGACGAGGCCCACGTCTATCGCGGCGTGTTCGGCTCGCACGTGGCCCAGGTGATGCGCCGCCTGCGACGCCTCTGCGCGGCCTACGGCGGCCACCCGCAGTTCGTGCTCGCCTCGGCCACCATCGCCAACCCCGAGCCGTTCGCCGAACGGCTCGTCGGGCTGCCGTTCGTTCCGGTCGACGACAGCGGCGCGCCGCGACCCGAGCAGACCATCGTGCTCTGGAACCCGCCGCTGCTCGACGTCGCCCTCGGGGTGCGCCGCAGCGCCCTGGTCGAGTCGAGCTACGTGCTGGCCGAGACGGTGCTCGGCGGGCGTCGGGCCATCGACTTCGCGCCCACCCGCAAGGCGGCCGAGCTGATCTACGGCTATGTGCGCCGTCGCATCGAAGATCGCGATCGTGCGGCGGCCGGCGCGGTCATGCCGTACCGCGCCGGCTACACGCCCGAGCAGCGCCGCGAGATCGAGCGGCGCCTGTTCGACGGCGAGCTGCGCGCCGTGGTGGCCACCAGCGCGCTCGAACTCGGCATCGACGTGGGCCAGCTCGACCTCTCGCTCGTCACCGGCTTTCCGGGCACCATGACGAGCCTCTGGCAGCGCTGGGGCCGGGCGGGGCGGGCCGGTCGCGGCTGGGCCGTGCTGGTCGCCGGCCAGGACGCCCTCGACCAGTACTTCATGCGTGAACCCGAGCGCCTGCTGGCGCGCGAGGTCGAAGACGCGATCGTCGACACCACCAACCCGCACATCCTCGAGGCCCACCTCGCCGCGGCCGCCTACGAGCGGCCTCTCGAGGAGTCCGACGAGACCTGGTTCGGCGTGGCCGGCATGGCAAGGGCGGAGCAGCTCGCCGCGAGCGGCAAGCTGCGCCGCACCGCCGGCGGCGCCCTGGCCTGGGGACGCTCCCACTCCCCCGCCGCCCAGGTCGGCCTGCGCTCGGCCTCGGCGCAGAGCTTCGTCATCGCCGACGGACGCGACGGCACCGTGCTGGGCACGATCGAGCGCGAGCGCGTTTTTCGCACGGCTCACCCGGGCGCCGTCTACCTGCATCTCGGCGAGAGCTACCTGGTACGCCACCTCGACCTCGAGGCCGCCAGCGTCGTGGTCGAGCCGTTCGGGGGCGCCTACTACACGCAAGCCAAGGTCGAGAAGCACGTGGCCATCGCGGGCGTCGTCGAGACGCGCTCGCTGTCCGGCGGCGGCGTCCTGTCGTTCGGCACGATCGAGGTGACCG
>DATIYD010000308.1:0-7223 GCA_035517975.1 Thermoleophilia bacterium
GAGCCCATCGTCAAGATGTTCGGCTCCTACCACGGCCATCACGACTACGTCATGGTCTCGATCGGCGTCAAGGACTTCGGCAACGTCGGTCCGCGCGACAACTACAAGTCGATCTCCTACGGCGCCGGTATCCCGCAGTCGTCGATCGACCTCACGATCCCGGTCGCCTTCAACGACCCCGAGAACATGGTCAAGCGCATCGAGCGCGAGGTCGCCGAGGGCCGCACGCCGGCCGCCCTCATCATGGAACCCGCCATGATGAACCTCGGCGTCGTGCTGCCCGAGCCCGGGTTCCTCGAGGCCGTACGCGCGATCACCAAGAAGCACGGCATCGTGCTCATCTTCGACGAGGTCAAGACGGGCATCTGCACCGCTCGCGGCGGCGCCGTCGAGCGCTGGGGCGTCGTGCCCGACATGATCTGTCTGGGCAAGGCCGTGGCCGGCGGCACGCCGTGTGGCGTGATCGGCGGCTCCGAAGAGATCATGGACGTCATCCACGAGGGCACGGTCTTCCAGGTCGGCACCTACTCGGGCAACCCGCTCTCCATGGCAGCCGCCCGCGCCAGCTTCGAGAAGGTCATGACCGACGACGCCTATGCCCACCTGAACTACCTGAACGGCCGCCTCGTCTCCGAGTGCGATGCGATCTGCGCCAAGTACGACTTCCCCGGCTACACGGTCGGCATCTCGTCGAAGGGCTGTGTCAACTTCGCCTCCGGCAAGATCACCGACTACGAGTCGTTCATCAAGTACCAGGACCACGAGCTGGTCGCCCTGGCCTGGCTCTACAACTTCAACCGCGGCGTGATCATCGCCCCCGGTCGTGAAGAGGAGTGGACCCTCTCGATCCAGCACACCGACGAGGACATCGACCTCTACGTGAACGCCTTCGAGGAGCTCATCCACGACGTGACCGCCTGACGCACGAACCCGCGAAGCCCCGCCCCGCCGGCTCGAGACCGGCAGGGCGGGGCTTCGTCGTTTCGGGCCACGGGCGGCGCCCCGCCCGGCGGCCTACCAGGACCAGTCGGCGGGTGGCTCCGGGTCGGGCACGTCGTCGGGTGGCTCTGGGGCCGGCACGTCGTCGGGTGGCTCTGGGGCCGGCACGTCCTCGGGTGGCGTGGTGCCGGGCTGCGTCTCGGCCTCGGGCGGCGTGGTCCCGGGCTGGGTCTCGGCCTCGGGCGGCGCGACGGCGGGCGGCGTTTCTTCGCCGGGCAGCGCGCCGTCGTCGGCGGCGGCCGACGCAGGCGCCGGCTCGTCGCGCAGCCGCTCGAAAGCCAGGTCGAGGCCGCTGCCGTCGGGCCCCAGCTCGAGCGCCGGTTGCGGCGCGCCGGCGGTGACCGGCTCCGGCGCGGGGCCGGCGGGTCGTTCCGGTACCGGACCCATGCGGGCGACCTCGTCCCAGACCCTGTCGCGATGGTCGCGCAGGTCGGCCTCGCCTGATGCCGCCGGCGTCCGATCGTCGGCGGTGAGCAGCACCTTCGCCTCGCAGAACTTCCCGATGATGGAGATGACCGTGACCTCTTCGAGGTGGCTGGCCGCGGCGATCTGATAGACCGTGCGGCGGTCGTCGATCAGACCGAGCACGTGGAACTCGTCGCGCGCCATGGGCAGCGAGTGGCGCGGCAGCGTCTCGTAGTCGAGATTGCGGATCAGCACTGTGTTGTCCGCCCCGAACACCTCGAAGGCGGCGACGTAATCGACGCCGACCGAGGAGACCTCGATCAGGACGCTGTGGGTGTCGATGGTGATGTAGTCGACCGGCACGGCAGTCTCGTCGATGACGAACATGAACGTGCCGCCGACGCCGGCCGTCTTGACGGCGAGGAAGGTGTTGGCCACCTGGCGCGAGAGCACGTCGCGCAGGTCGTCCTCGGCCACGAAGCCGCGCTCGACGAGGATGGTGCCGATGGGCCGTGGATCGCTTTCCTGCTCGCGCAGGCACTGGTCGAGCTGCGCCTCGGTGACGAGGCTGCGTTTGATCAGCAGGCTGCCGAGCACCGTGTCGGCGTAGACGCGTGTGGAGTCGCGGGTCTCGGCGATGCGGCCCTGGACGAAGTGGACGTCGATCTGCCGCTCGGCACACTCGATATGAAGGGTGCCCGATCGGCGCACCCTGCCGAGCATCTGCAGGACCTCGACCACGCTGAACGTGTCAAGCGTGCCGTGCATGAATGGCCCGAGTGTATACTCGCCCCTGGTCAGAGTCGACCTTAACCAAAGGGGACCTCACGTGATCTCACTCTCGCTGGAGACCAGGGACAGGGTTGCGCTGATCGACGTCACGGCGCTCGTCGAGAAGGCCGTCGAGACCAGCGGCCTGCAGGAGGGCGCCGCCCTCGTCTACTGCCCGCACACCACGGCCGGCCTCACGGTGAACGAGCACGCCGACCCGTCGGTGCGGCGCGACATCGCGATGGCCCTGGAGCGTCTGGTGCCCTCGGACCTGCCCTTCGCCCACCTCGAAGGCAACTCGGACGCGCACGTGAAGGCGTCGCTCATGGGCTGCAGCGCGATGCTGCCGGTCGAGGGCGGCCGCCTGGCCCTGGGTACCTGGCAAGGCGTGTACTTCGCGGAGTTCGACGGCCCGCGGCGGCGTCACCTGATCGTGCAGCCGCTGGGCGGCGCGCGCTCGTAGCGGCGCCCCCCGGGTTCGGGGGCTCGCCGGCAGACTCTAGCGACCCAGCGCGCGCTCGATGTGGAGCTCGAGCGGCCGCGTGTCGAGCCGGCCGCCGCCGTTCTTGAGCAGCAGCTGGTCGGCCGAGTAGCGCTGGCCGCTGGACCACAGGCCCTTGAGCCACTCGCCCGCCGCTGGATCGCGGAACCACTCCATGCCGTAGTTGTCCTGCAGCAGCATGCGCAGGGCGCCCTCGAGCATCCAGGCCCGCAGGTAGTTGGAGGCGTAGAAGCCTTCGTCGATGTCGACCAGGTAGTTGGCCTGCGGCACGTCGAACTGCACGGCGTCGGAGAGCAGCGCCCCGTAGCGGGCGGCCATGGCGTCGAGCGAGCCGTTCTGCACGTGGAACTCGGTCTCATAGGCGAGCTTGCCGGCGTAACGGCGCAGGAAGTACAGCTCGACCAGGTAGGCGAAGGTCAGGTACTCGTGCGAGTCGGCGTAGTCGAGATAGGTCTCGAGCCAGTGCTGGTTGAGCGTGAGGTGGTCGAAGACGAAGGCGAAGCCCTCGGTGACCGCGTTGTCGCCGAGAAAGCGGAACTCGAAGGGCAGATCGGGGCTCGTGTGGGCGAAGTGCTCGGTGTGGCCGCCTTCGTGGAGCAGCGCCTGGAAGTCGTCCTGGCCACCCTTGGGCATGAGGACAAGGTAGATCTCTTCGGGGATGCGCACCGGCGCGCAGAAGGCGCGCGGCGACTTGAGCTCGCGCACCTCGGCGTCGACGTGCACGTTGGGCTGGTCGGCGAGCGACACGCCGAGACCCTGCAGCGTGCGCTCGAAGGTGGGCAGCAGCTTGTCGCTCGCGAAGATGCGGTCGTATTCGGGGGCACGCACCAGGAACGGCAGGTCGGCCTGCTCGAGCTCGGTGCGCGGGATGCCGAGCTTGGCGCGCGACACCTTGTCGAGCGTGCGCTGATAGAGGCCCTCGGTGGCCTGCAGGAACAGCTGCGTAGCGCCGCGCAACATGCCGAAGTCGACGGCGCGGACCTCGGAGAACAGCTCTGAGTAGGTGGGGTACCCGAGCTCGCCGACGAGCTCGTGCAGACGCCGCCAGCGCCGGTCGTAGAGCGGATTGAGCACGGTGGCGGTGAGCTCGAGGCGAGCGTCGTGGATGCGCCGCCGGCGGTCGCGGTCGGGCTCGTTGGCCTGCACCACGCTCGAGTAGCGGAGTCCGATCTCTTCGCCGTCGACGGTGATCTTGGCGCGCGATTCGGTGTTGGCGATCTCGTCGGAGAGCTCTTTGGTCTCGTTGCCGAGGAAGCCTTCGATGCCGAGATTGAGCAGGAACGACAGGCAGCGACGCTCGTCGTCGCCGGTGGCGGCGTCGTAGACGCTGCGCAGGGTGCGCACGGAGTCGAGCGTGAAGAGCTCGGGGAAGTCGTCGTAGACGGCGGTGAAGTCGCAGTCGGCCTTGAGACCGGCGAAGTGCCGGTAGGCCTCGAGGTCGAGCGCGCCGGTGAACTCTTCGGCGCGGCGGCGATACTCAGCGAGATCGAACGAAGCCACGTTGTCTCCTTGCCCGTTCCTCTTCTTCTGCCCGTGGGCGAACTGTACCAGACCGCAGGTACGAAATCGTCAGGAGGCAGGGCCCATCGGGTGGACAATCGCGCCCAGGTCCGGCGGCTCTTCTACCACCGAGGCGCTCGCACGGCGCGGCGTGCGGTACACTGGCCGCCATGCCTCCGAAGCCCGGCGACACGCTCGACCTCACCATCGATACCCTCGCCTACGGCGGCCAGGGTATCGGCCGCGTCGACGGCTTCGTCGTGTTCGTGCGTAGCGCCCTGCCGGGCGACCTCGTCCGCGTCGCCGTCACGCGGCGCCGGTCCGGGTACGCCGAGGCGCGCCTGCTCGAGCTCCTCTCCCCCTCCCCGCGCCGCGCGCCGTTTCGCTGCGACCATCCCCCCGACGTGGGCGGCTGCGAGTGGCAGACCTTCGACTACGCCGCCCAGCTCGAGTTCAAGCAGCGCCAGGTGGCCGAGGCGCTCGCCCACATCGGCGGCCTCGGCGACGTGGTCGTCGAGCAGATCCTGGGCATGGCCGACCCCTGGCGCTACCGCAACAAGATGGAGTACTCGTTCGGGCAGCAGGACGGCGAGACCGTCCTGGGCATGCACCGCCGGGGCTCCTGGCGCGACGTCCTGGACGTACCCGACTGCCTGCTCGCGCCGCTCGAGATCTCGCGGGCGCGGCAGGCGGTCCTGACCGCCTGCCGCGCTCTCCGCCTGCCGCCCTACTCCCCTGCCGAGCACCGCGGTCTGCTGCGCCACCTGGTCGTGCGGCAGGGCCGGGCGACCGGCGAGCTGCTGCTCAACCTCTTCGTCACCGAGCGCTTCCGCGCCGAGCGCGAGCTTGCCGAGCTGGTCGCCGCCGGGCAGCCCTACAGCTCGTTCGCCGTCACGGTGAACGAGAGCCGCGCCGACGCCGCGGTGGGCGTCGGCCCGTTCATGATCGCCGGACCGCCCTACTTTCACGAAGAGCTCGCCGGCCTGCGGCTGCGTGTCCCGGCGCTCGCCTTTCTGCAGACCAACTCCGAGATGTGCGGCGTGCTCTACGAGACCGCCTTGCGGGCCGCCCGGCCGCAGGCCGGGCGGCCCGCCTACGACCTGTACTGCGGGATCGGCGGCATGAGCCTGCTGCTCGCCCGCCGGGCCGGTCTCGTCTACGGCCTCGAACTGCAGGACGAAGCCATCGCCGCCGCCGCCGAGAACGCCCGGCTCGACGAGACGGCCAACGTCGCCTTCACGGCCGGTGACGTGCGCACGCTGCTGCTCGACCCGGCCACCGGGCGCGACCCCGAGATCGCCCGTCTGGTGGCCACCGACGGCAAGCCGCACCACTCGCTGCGCACGCCGGCGAGCAGCCCGTTTGAGCCGCCGGCGGTGGTCGTCACCGACCCGCCCCGGGCCGGCATGGCCAAGAAGGCCGTCGAGCGCATGGCGCTGCTGGGCGCCGAGCGTATCGTCTACGTGTCGTGCAACCCGGCCACCCTGGCCGGCAACGCCGCCCAGCTCGCGACCATCGGCTACCGGCTCGCCACGGTCACGCCGGTCGACATGTTCCCCCACACCCACCACGTCGAGGCGGTGGCGACCTTCGAGCGCGAGGCGTAGCCCCACCGCTCGGGGCAGGGGATCCGGCGCGCCGCCGCAACGGGGCCTCGCCACTGGGCCCGCGCGAGACGCCGGCACCGCGGGGCTCAGGCCGGCGCGGACGGGTGCCGCAGGCGTGCGACGATCAGGTCGGCGTTGGCGGCGATGAAGGCAAACGAGAGCAGGGGCAGCGCCGGCAGCGCCCGCGACCACAGCGCGATGGCCACGGTGCCGACGAACGAAGCCACCATCGCCACCAGCGTGAGGCGCACGCGCAGGTGGTACCCGATCGCGGCCGCCAGGTACAGGCTGAAGAAGAGCACGTCGGTCGTGCCCAGGCCCGAATAGGCGTCGCGCACCGCGTAGCCCATGGTCGGGAAGGCCACCACGAAGTAGGGCACCGCCTGCGGCGCCCTGGTCAGCAGCAGATGGGTCGGGCCCTGGGGCGCGAAGACGCTGATCGCGTCGAGCACGCCCACCCCGATGGCCAGACCGACGATCACGCGCAGATCGGCCGAGAGCTCGGAGAGCGTGGCGCCCAGCCAGTACCCCAGACCGGCGCCGATCGCGATCTTGCCGAGGTCGGCGAGCGGCACGAAGCCCACAGAGAGGCCCACGACGGCGGCGCCCAGACCGACGCCGGCCACGATGAGCATGACGCGGGGCGCGGGCCGGGTCTCGAAGACGGCGCCGATCATGACCCCGACGAGGGCGACACCGAGCGCCATCGAGACGATGACGTCGGCGCGAAAGGCATACAGCGGCAGGCGCCCGCTGCCGACGACGAAGAAGACGAAGAGGGCGGCGGCGGCGGCCACGACGGCCACCCGGGTGCGGCTCACGTCGATCCGACGATCGACTTCGTCGTCATCGCTCAGGCATGCGTAGCTTTCGCTGCGCGCCTAGTCCGACGATCGACTTCGTCGTCATCGCTCAGGCATGCGTAGCTTTCGCTGCGCGCCTAATAGGGCGGGATCGCCTCGTACCACTCGCCGAGACGGCGGAAGGCACGCCAGAAGGCCGCCTTGAGGCCCTGCTCGTCGAGCGACGCGTCGATGTCGGGGGTGACGAGCAGGTCGGTGCCCGGGGTGAGCTCGACGATCTCGCCGACCTCGGCCTCGACCGGCCGCGCGGTGGGCAGCTCGAGGCGGTCGAGCGCGGCCACGACCTGGTCGCCCATGGCGACGATCAGCTTGGGCTCGACGATGGCGATCTCGCGGCGCAGATACGCACGACAGCGGACCTCGGCTTTGGCGTCGTCGCGCACGCTGCCGCACTTGAGCACGTTCGTGCCGTAGAGCTGCAGGGGGTCGATCGAGAGGCGCTGGCAGCTCTTCATGACGGCCGTGCCGGCGCGCCCGAAGAAGGCCACGCCTTCGTGCACCTCGCTCGGCTGGGCGCGGTACTTGAGCAGCATGATGTCGGCCAGCGGGTGCCCCGAGCCGATCACCGGCATCGAC
>DATIYD010000309.1:0-5496 GCA_035517975.1 Thermoleophilia bacterium
CGCGGCCGCGCTGGCCTACGGCCTCGACAAGGAGCACGACCAGACCATCCTCGTGTTCGACCTGGGCGGCGGCACCTTCGACGTCTCCATCCTCGACCTGGGCGACGGCGTCTTCGAGGTCAAGTCGACCAACGGCGACACGCACCTGGGCGGCGACAACTTCGACAAGGCCGTCGTCGACTGGATGGTGGCCGAGTTCAAGCGCGACAACGGCATCGACTTGAGCAAAGACAAGATGGCTCTGCAGCGCCTCTACGAGGCCGCCGAGAAGGCCAAGATCGAGCTCTCGACCACGATGAGCAGCAACGTCAACCTGCCCTTCATCAGCGCCGACGAGAACGGTCCGAAGCATCTCGACCTGAACCTCACGCGGGCCAAGTTCAACGAGCTCACCGCGACGCTCGTCGATCGTGTGGTGGGCCCCGTCAAGCAGGCCCTCTCCGACGCCGGCCTTTCGCCCGACAAGATCGACCACGTCATCCTGGTCGGCGGCATGACACGCGTGCCGGCCGTGCAGGACAAGGTGCGCGAGCTCATCGGCAAGGAGCCTCACAAGGGCGTCAACCCCGACGAGGTCGTGGCCGTCGGCGCGGGCATCCAGGGCGGCGTGCTGGCCGGCGAGGTCAAGGACGTCCTGCTGCTCGACGTCACCCCGCTGTCGCTGGGCATCGAGACCAAGGGCGGCGTGTTCACGCGGCTGATCGAGCGCAACACGACCATCCCGACCAAGAAGAGCGAGATCTTCTCGACCGCCGAAGACAACCAGACCAGCGTCGAGATCCACGTGCTGCAGGGTGAGCGCGACATGGCGCGCTTCAACAAGACCCTCGGCAAGTTCCAGCTCGTCGGCATCCCGCCGGCGCCCCGCGGTATCCCGCAGATTGAGGTCACCTTCGACATCGACGCCAACGGCATCGTGCACGTGAGCGCCAAAGACCTGGGCACCGGCAACGAGCAGAAGATCACGATCACGGCGTCGAGCGGCCTGTCCGAGCAGGACATCGAAGGCATGATGAAAGACGCCGAGTCGCACGCCGAAGAGGACCGCCGCCAGCGCGAGGTCGCCGAGGTCAAGAACAACGCCGAGAACCTCGTCTACTCGACCGAGAAGTCGCTGCGCGACATGGGCGAGCGGGTCGATCCGGCCACCAAGTCGGAGATCGAAGCGGCTGCCGCCGAGGTGCGCAAGGCGCTCGACTCCGACGACACCGACGAGATCAAGGCCAAGACAGATGCCCTCATGCAGGCCTCGCACAAGCTGGCCGAGGCCATCTACCAGCAGGCCCAGCAGACCGCTCCCCAGGGCGACGGCACCGGCGAGACCGGTCAGCCCAGCGAGGAGAACGTCGAAGAGGGCGACTACGAGGTCATCGACGACGATCAGCAGAAGTAGGTTCCGTACGTAACGAGCGCCAGCGTCGGCACCACGGCGCGTGGCGCGAGTCAGCCGAAGGTCGGCACCGCCGGGCCCAGGCCGGGCCCGGCGGGCGAGACCGGAAAGGAGCAAGGACACCATGGCCATTATCAGATGGGATCCGTTTCGTGAGATGACGAGCCTGCAGAGCCGGGTGGACCGGCTCGCCGACTCGCTCTGGTCGGGGCGCTCCGAGAGCTGGATGCCGGCCGTCGACGTCTTCGATACCGCCGAGGCCGTCGTGCTCAAGGCCGAGCTGCCCGGCATGAAGATCGCCGACATCCAGATCGAGGTCGACGACAACGTCCTGACCATCAAGGGCGAGCGCACCTTCGAGGAGAAGGTCGACAACGAGCGCTACTACCGCGTGGAGCGGCGCTACGGCTCGTTCCAGCGCAGCCTGGCCCTGCCGCAGGGCGTCAAGGCCGACGACATCCACGCCTCGTATGAGGACGGCATCCTCGAGGTGACCGTCCCCAAGACCGAGGCCGAGAAGCCCCGGCGCATCGAGGTCCAGGCCGGCCGCAAGACGGTCGAAGCGACGGCCGCGAAGGCGTAAGGGCGGCATGCACGAGCGCGAGGCGGCGGGGCGGGCGGGCCGCCGGCCCGCCCGCCCCGCCGCCCAGCGCGACTCGAGAAGCGCGATCAGAAGGACAACCAGGACGATCACGACAGAGGGCGACCAGACGATGACGACTCCCCCAGACAAGAAGGACCGGCGCACCCAGAGCAAGCGCGGCGACCGCGAGGCCGCCGGCCGCGCGCGCCCGGACCAGAAGCCGGGCGGCGCCGCCGCCGAGCCCGACACGGGCGCGGCGCCAGACGCCGACGCGTCGCCGACAGGCGCGGCGTCGACCGGCGCCGGCGAAGCGGCCGCCGGGCTGCGGTCGGTGCCCGAGGCGGCGATGCCCGAGGTGCTGGCCCGCGTCATCAGCGAGCGCGACCTCTATCTCGATCACCTGCAGCGCCTGAAGGCCGAGTTCGAGAACTACCGCAAGCGCGTGCAGCGCGACAACGAAGCGCTCGTGCTGCGCGCCGGCGAGGGCGTGCTCGAGTCGCTCCTGCCGGTGCTCGACAACATGCAGCGCGCGCTCGAATCGGCCGAGCGCCACGAAGAGGGGCAGCTGATCAAGGGCGTGGAGCTCGTCTCCGGGCAGCTTCGCTCGGTGCTCGAAGGCCACGGTCTCGATGAGGTGCCCGCCGAGCCGGGCCTGCCGTTCGACCCCACCGTGCACGAGGCGGTCGTCGCGCAGGATTCCGACGAGTATCCCGAAGGCGTGATCACGGCCGTGCTCGCGCCGGGCTACCTGCTGCACGGCAGGCTGCTGCGGCCGGCCCGGGTGATCGTGGCGAGGTAGCCCGATGACCGACTTCTACCAGACGCTCGGCGTGCCGCGCGGCGCCTCCAAAGACGAGATCCGCAAGGCGTTTCGCAAGCTGGCGCGGCAGTACCACCCCGACACCAACTCAGGCGACAAGGGGGCCGAAGAGAAGTTCAAGGAGGCCAACGAGGCCTACGAGACGCTGTCCGACCCCGACAAGCGCAAAAACTACGACGAGATGCTGCGTCTCGGCGCCTTCGACCCGCGCACCGGACGGCCCGGGCAGGGCGGCTTTCAGGGCTTCGACCCGAACATGTTCCGCCAGGGCGGCGCCCAGAGCTTCCAGATGGGCGACTTCGGCGACATCCTCGCGAACCTGTTCGGCGGCGCCGCCCAGGGCGGGCGCCGCGGCGGCCGCAGCGGGGCCCAGCGCGGCGCCGACCTGCAGGCCGACGTCACGATCTCGTTCGACGATTCGCTCAAGGGCGCCTCGGTGCGCGTGCCGGTCGACAGCAACGGACCCTGCCCGACCTGCCACGGCTCGGGCGCCGCGCCGGGCACCTCGCCCAAGATCTGCCCCGAGTGTCACGGCCGCGGCGTGCTCGCACAGAACCAGGGGCCGTTCGCCATCTCGGTGCCCTGCCCGCGCTGCCACGGCAACGGCACGGTGATCGACTCGCCCTGCCCGGCCTGTCACGGCAGCGGCGTGACCCGCCAGACGCGGCGCTACGCGGTCAAGATCCCGCCGGGCGCCAAGGAGGGCACCAAGATCCGCCTCAAGGGCAAGGGCGAGGCCGGCACCGACGGCGGACCTGCCGGCGACCTCTACGTGGTCGTGCACGTCGAAGACTCGGGCCTGTTCGAGCGGCGCGGCGACGACCTGCTGATCGAGGTGCCGGTGACCATGGCCGAGGCGATGCTGGGCACGACCGCCCGTATCCCCACGCCGGGCGGCGGCAAGGTCTCGCTGAAGGTGCCGGCCGGCAGCTCCGACGGGCGCACGCTGCGCGTGCGCGGCAAGGGCGCGCCGCGCCTGCGGGGCGGCGGCAACGGCGACCTGCTGGCGCGCGTGCGGCTGATCGTGCCCGGCAAGCTGACCAAGGAACAGAAGCGGCTGGTCGAGGAGCTCGGCAAGACGGAGCCCGATCCGCGCGAGGCGCGCTTCGGGCAGCTCTAGAGACGACGACGAAAGGCACGGGCGGTGAAACGCCATGGCGCAACGCGATGATCCCACACGACCGCTGTTCATGATCTCGATCGCGGCCGAGCTGGCCGCGATGCACCCGCAGACGCTGCGACTCTACGAACGCCGCGGGCTCGTGCAGCCCCGCCGTTCGGCCAAGAACACGAGGCTCTACTCCCAGGCCGACGTCGACCGGCTGCAGCGCATCCAGGAGCTCACCGAGCTTGGTCTCAACTTGGCCGGCGTCGAGCGCGTGCTCGCCCTCGAGGCGCAGGTGGCGGCGATGAGCGAGGAGATGGCGCACCTCGAGGCGCGCCTGGCCCGCGCCGCCGACGAGCTGCGCGACGAGGTGCGCCGCGTCGAACGCTCGGCGCGGCACGACCTCGTGCCGGTGAGTCACATGGCGGTCGTGCGCGTGGGCAAGCGCCGCCGCTAGGCCGTGCGGCCCTCGGATCCCCGACGCGCGAGCGCGCGGCGCTTGCCCCGGGCAACGCGCCGCCGCCGGCCCGCGCCGCACACACGATCTCAGACGACACGAAGGACGATGACATGGACGTGACCAAGTTCTCAGAGCGGGCGCGCGAGGCGCTCGAGACGGCCCAGGGCGTGGTGCGCCGCGGCCCCGGCAACATGCTCGGCACCGAGCACCTCCTGATCGGCGTGCTCAGCCTGCCGGGCGGCGTGGTCGAGCAGATCCTCAACCTGCTCGGCATCGACAAGGGCGCCGCCATGACGCGCGCCAGCCAGTTCGCCCAGAACCAGCCCGTGGGCTCGGGCCCGCCCGGTGCGGCGCCGGCCGACATGCTCTACATGACGCCGCGCGCCAAGGCGGCCATCGACATCGCCGTGCAGCAGTCGCAGAAGCTGGGCGACGAGTTCGTCGGCACCGAGCACCTGCTGCTCGGCATCCTCCTCGAGGGCGAAGGCCCCGGCAGCGCCGTCCTCAAGGACCTCGGCATGACCGAGGAGAGCCTCTTGCGGGCGCTCGGCGAGGTGCGCGAGCGCGGCGTCGACTACGAGGCCAGCGCGACCGGCGAGAGCATGCTCAAGAAGTACACCCGCGACCTCACCGCGCTGGCCTCCGACGGCCGCCTCGACCCGGTCATCGGCCGCGACGCCGAGATCAAGCGCGTGATCCAGGTGCTCAGCCGCCGCACCAAGAACAACCCGGCCCTGATCGGCGAGCCCGGCGTGGGCAAGACGGCGATCGCCGAGGGCCTGGCCCAGAAGATCGTGGTCGGCGACGTGCCCGAGATCCTGCGCGGGCGGCGTGTGCTCGCCCTCGACCTGGGCGCCATGGTGGCCGGGGCCAAGTACCGCGGCGAGTTCGAGGAGCGCCTCAAGGGCGCGCTCGACGAAGTCCAGCGCGCCAACGACGTCGTGCTCTTCATCGACGAGCTGCACAACGTCGTCGGGGCCGGCGCGGCCGAGGGCGCGATCGACGCCTCCAACCTGATGAAGCCCATGCTGGCCCGCGGCGAGCTGCAGTGCGTCGGGGCCACCACGCTCGACGAGTACCGCGAGCACATCGAGAAGGACTCGGCCCTCGAGCGCCGCTTCCAGCCCATCCTCGTGCC
>DATIYD010000310.1:0-9695 GCA_035517975.1 Thermoleophilia bacterium
CAGCTGTGCGGCACAGGGCTACTCCTTGAGGTTCTTCTCGAACGCCGTGCCGCATAACCGTTGACCGTTCGCGTCCGCGCGGCCGGCCACTGGGCCCGTCCGCGCGGCCGGGCGCGCGCCCGTCCGCGCGTTCTGTCGCGACGCGGAGAACGTTCGCCGGTCCCCTCTCTTTGGGGGAAGCATCCAGAGGTAGGGACGGCGCCGGGCGGCGGCGCCGGGCCCAAGCGAAGGAGGCGATGGATGGCATTCATCTCGCGCGGCTTCAAAGGACGCGGGCGCGACGAGCGAGAGGGAAAGCGGCTGCCGCCGGGCCAGTATCTGGTGGACGACTTCCCCGTGCTCTCGGCCGGCCCCACGCCCCATACCTCGCTCGACATGTGGACGTTCGCCGTCACCGGCGAGGTGTCGGAACCCAGGAGCTGGACCTGGGAGGAGTTCCGTGCCCTGCCCAGCGAGCGGTTTACCACCGACATCCACTGCGTGACCAAGTGGTCGAAGCTCGATACGGTCTGGGAAGGCGTCTCGGTCGACACGCTGCTCGACGGCATCGACAGCGACGCCGCCTACGTGCTTGCCTTCTGCGACGGCGACTACACGACGAACCTGCCGCTCGAAGACGTGAGCGACGGCAAGGCCTGGATCGTGTTCGCCTACGACGACTATCCGCTCGAAGCCGAGCACGGCGGCCCGGCACGGCTGCTGGTGCCGCACCTCTACTTCTGGAAGAGCGCCAAGTGGGTGCGCGGTCTCGAGCTGCGCTCCGACGACGAACCGGGCTTCTGGGAAGCCTACGGCTACCACCACTACGGTGATCCATGGCGCGAGCAGCGCTACGAGGGCGACTGATCTGGCGGCTCGGCGCCGTGGTCGGGCTGCGCCAGGAGACACCGCACGTGCGCACCATCGTGCTCGACGTGCCGGAGTGGCCCGGTCACCGGGCCGGGCAGCACGTCGACGTGCGGCTCACGGCCGAGGACGGCTATCAGACGGAGCGCAGCTACTCGATCGCCTCGCCGCCCGAGCGGGAGCGACTCGAGCTCACGGTCGAGCGGCTCGACGACGGCGAGGTGTCGCCCTACCTGGTCGGTGAGCTGCGCGAAGGTGACCGGCTCGAGCTGCGCGGCCCCATCGGCGGCTATTTCGTGTGGGACGCCGGCGCCGCGACCGCCGACGAGCCGCCCTTGCTGCTCGTCGCGGGAGGCTCGGGAGTGGTGCCCCTGATGTGCATGCTGCGCCACCGGGCGGCGATCGCGCGGCGACCGGCGGCCCGCCTGCTGTACTCGGCGCGCACGCTCGACGAGCTCATCTACCGCGACGAGCTGCGCGAGCTCGTCGGCGCCGGCGACGGACTCGAGGTCACCGAGACGCTCACCGGCGCGCCGCCGCCGGGCTGGACCGGCCCCACACGCCGCATCGACGAGCGCATGCTGGCCGAGGTCGGCTGGCCGGCCGCGCAGCGGCCGGCCGTCTTCGTCTGCGGCCCCACGGCCCTCGTCGAAGCGGTGGCGGGCGACCTCGTGAGGCTCGGCCTCGAACCCGGACGCATCAAGACCGAGCGCTTCGGGCCGACCGGAGGTGCCTGATGGATGACATCGGATCGCGGCCGACCGGAGGTGCCTGATGGACGACACCGAGCTGCGGCTCGACGGCAATGCGCTGGCGGGCACGCTCGAGGAGCTCATGGGCGTCGACATGACTGCATCGAGGGGCGCCTGCGCGCGCTGCGGCCGCGTCGCCGAGCTGGGCGCCCAGCACCTGTACCGCTACCATCATGCCCCGGGCGCCGTGCTGCGCTGCGCCGCCTGCGGCAACGTGCTGCTCGTCGTCGTGCCCCGCCCCGGCGGCGCCCGCCTGGCACTGTCCGGCCTGCGCTGGTTCGACCGCGCCGACGGTTAGAGAAGGGGGCCAGCCGACGTGAGCTCAGGCGGCGAGGCGGCGCGTGAGCTCCGCGGCCGTGACGTGCGCCGTGTAGACAGGCGTGCCCGGCTGGATCTTGCGTCCCCCCTGGGCCAGATCGCCGACGTCGACCGGATCGAACCCGATCTCGTCGATCAGCTCCGAGACGATGCGCTTGGCCTCGACGTCGTCGCCGGCGAGCGGCACGGCGAGCCGCCCGGCGGCACCGCGCCGCCTGCCCTCCTCGGCCAGGGTGTCCCAGCGCACGGCGTTGAACGCCTTCACGATGCGTGCGTGCGGCAGATGCTCCTGGACCAGCTCGCTGGAGGTCATGCGGTCTGCGTCCAGCTCGTCGAAATGTCCGTCGCGCTGCGGGTAGTAGTTCTCAGTGTCGACCACGATCTTGCCGTCCAGGGGCGCCACGGGGACCGAGCGGTAGCGCCCGAACGGGATCGACACGATGACGAGCTCGCCGTACCGCGCCGCCTCGTCGACCGTCATCGCGCAGACTCTCTCGCCCAGGCCCGCCGCCCGCGCCTCGAGTGACTGCGGACCGTGGGCGTTCGCCACGCCGACCAGATGGCCGGCGGCCGCCAGCTTCTCGGTCAGCGTACCGCCGATGTGTCCCGAGCCGATGATGCCGATCTTCATCTCTCACCTCGTCTGTGTCGTGCGGCGGCGCCGTTCGTCGGGCGACGGCGTGCCCGATCGGGGCATCCGTGTTGTGGCCGCGCGCGGCGCCGCCGTGTCTGTCTCCTCTCAGGAGGTATCCCCGTAACCGCGCATCGAGCGGGCCGCGGCGCGACGAAAGACGCCGGGCAGGCCGCCGTGCAGGCGCGCCGGCACGATGGTCCAGCGCGGCACGTAGACCTCGGGGCGATCCCGCTCGACCGCGAGCACGAGTCGCGCCGCCACGTGGGCCGGCGCGAGCGGCCGTGGGAACCGCCGCGTGTAGAGCGCGCCGCGTCGCTCGAAGAACGAGGTGGCAACCACCGCCGGCACGACGACGGTGACGCCCACGCCGCTGCCGGCAAGCTCGTAGCGCACGCTCTCGGAGAAGGTGATGAGGCCGCCCTTGGAGGCCGAGTAGACGGCCTCGCGGGCGACCCCGACCATGCCGGCGATCGAGGCGACGTACACGAGGTGACCGCGGCCGCGCTCGACCATGCCGGGCGCGAAGGCCGCCGTGAGCCGGATCGGGGCCGCCAGGTTGACGGCCAGCATCTCGAGCGTCTCGTCGCCGGCCACATCGCCGAGCGCCTGGTAACGCCCGAGACCAGCCACGTTGACGAGCAGGTCGACGGGGCCCGCCCAGTCGATCAGCCTCTCGAGCTCGGCGGCGTCGCTCAGGTCGACGGCCAGCACGGCCGCGCCGCAGGAGCGCTCGAGCTCGATCAGCGGCCCGGCTTCGAGGCCGGTCGCCCTGACGCGCGCGCCGCGCCGCGCCAGGGCAAGCGCGGTGGAGCGCCCGATGCCCAGCGAGGCGCCCGTGACGAGAGCTGTCCGTCCGGCCACGTCCATGCCGCCGACAAGCCTTCCCACCGGGCCCGACAGGCCGTGCCGTTGCCGCTGCAGTCGCCACGACGCTCGCCGGGCCGGCCGAAGGCGAGCGCGCGAGCACGATCGCCACTACGGCGGGGCGGCGCCGGGTATCTTCTCGCTTCCGGAAGGGCGACGGAGGCGACGAGACGGTGGACGAGTTCAGCCTGAGCGGCCTGCTGGCCGATCGCGCCGGAGAGGGGCTCGAGCTCTACGCGCGCCACTCCAACCCGCGCTTCGTGCAGATCCTGCGCATCATCGGCTTCGACCGGCAATGGGCGCGGGCCGAGGGCGCGTATCTCTACGACGACGCCGGCACCCGGTACCTCGACTGGCTCGGCGGATTCGGCATGTTCAACGTGGGCCGCAACAACCCCTCCGTTCGTCGCGCCCTCGAGGAGGCGCTGGCCCTGGACACCCCGAGCCTTCCCCAGCTCGGGCTCTCCGACCTGCCCGGCCTGCTGGCCGAGGCGCTGCTGCGGGTGGCGCCCCCCTCGACCGATCGTGTCCTGTTCGTCAACAGCGGCACCGAGGCCGTCGAGGCGGCCGTCAAGCTCGGCCGGGCGGCGGCCCGGCGGAGGCGGGTCGTGGCGGTCGAGAACGGCTTCCACGGCCTCACGCTCGGCTCCCTCTCGGTGAACGGCAGCCCCGCGCAGCGAGCCGCCTTCGAGCCGCTTCTGCCCGACGTCTCCTTCGTGCCCTTCAACGATCTGGCCGCACTCGAGGACGAGCTGCGCCGCGAGGACGTCGCCCTCTTTCTGACCGAGCCCGTCCAGGGACAGGGCGTCGTGCTGCCCGAGCCCGGATACCTGCCGGGCGCGCAACTGCTCTGTCGCCGCTACGGCACGCTCTTCGCCCTCGACGAGGTGCAGACCGGGTTCGGGCGCACCGGTACCATGTTCGCCGCCGAGCAATGGGATCTCGAGCCCGACCTCGTGACGGTCGCCAAGTCGCTGTCGGGCGGTTACGTGCCCGTCGGGGCGCTGCTCCTGCGCTCGTCGGTCCACGAGGCGGTCTTC
Organism: Thermoleophilia bacterium; assembly: GCA_035517975.1. Taxonomy (GTDB): domain Bacteria; phylum Actinomycetota; class Thermoleophilia; order UBA2241; family UBA2241; genus Bog-752. Next base: position 4,455 of record DATIYD010000310.1, read on the forward strand.
GACTCGCTCGAGCACGCGACCGCCCACGGTTCCACCTTCGCACCGGGCGACCTCGCCATGGCGGCCGGTCTCGCCGCCCTCGCCGAGCTCGAGGCGCACGGCCTCGCCGGCCGCAGCGCCCGCCTGGGCGAGCAACTGCTGGCCCGCACGCGACCCCTCGCCCAGGCCTTCGACGTGGTCAGGGAGGTGCGCGGCCTTGGGCTCATGTGGGCGATCGAGTTCGGCGAGCCGCGCGCCGGCTCCCACACCTGGCGCTTCCTCGAGGCGCGGCAGCCCGGGATCTTCGCCCAGTTCGTGATCGGTCCGCTGTTTCGCGACGAGCACATCCTGAGCCAGGTGGCGGGTCACTCGATCAACGTGCTCAAGGGGCTTCCGCCGCTCGTCGTCGAGGAGAGCGACATCGAGTGGTTCGCCGCCTCGCTGGAGCGGGTGATCGAGCGGGCCCAGCGCCTGCCACGGGCGGCTCTGCGCTTCGCCGCCCAGGCGGCCACGGCCCGCCCGCGCCGGCGCAGCCGCGGCGCGGCGGGCGACGACAGGGCCGTCGCGTCGGGCTGAGCGCCGCCGCCACCGCGCTTCCGGGGCTCGGCGCCGGACGAGATCCCCGGATCAGCCTGCCCCAGCGGCCCGAAAGACGAGCGAAGCGTTGCCGTGCTCGTCGAACAGGGTGAGGCGGCTGCCGCTCTCTTCGAACGACCTGACAGCCCCGAGGAGCGTGAGGAAGGTCTGCTCGGCTCGCATCGCGGGTCCGCTGCCGCCCATCGCGGTGACGGCCAGGTCGCCGACGGAGAATGCCGCGCCCGGACCCGCGGAGTACGGGCCGCCGTAGGCATTGACACCCGAGCTCCCGGAGATCCTGCCGTCCGCGAACTTCGCCGTGATCGTGAAGTCGTGTGGGTCGAGCGAGCTCAGCGTCCACCCGGTGAGCCGCCACGACGTGCCATCGAGCGCATGGGTGTCGCCACCGGCGCTCCAGCAGCCGGCCGTGCCGAGCACAACGGCCAGCAGCACCGCGGCCACGATCACCCCAGACAGACGCGCTCCCATGGAGGTCCTCCTTCGACGTCGACGGCGTGCCTCTTGGTGACGTCGAACGGCGCCAAAGGGTTCGTTTACAGCGGCGCGCTCACGTCGCCGCGGGCGATTCGTGCAGGGAGCCGTACAGGTACGCCGCGGCGAGCGAGCGATGCGGACGCCAGCGCTCGCCCATGGTCTCGACCTCGGCCGCATCCGGGAGATGGTCCAGGCCGTATGCCACCCGCACGGCGCGGCGCAGGCCGACGTCGCCCGCCGGCAGGGCGTCGTCTCGACCGAGCGTGAGCAGGAACACCTCGACCGTCCACGCACCGACGCCGCGCACCGCGAGCAGCCGCCCACGGATCTCGTCGTCGCTCGCCGCGGCGAGCGACGCGGGCGTGAGCTTGCCGGCGACCGTTCGCGCCGCAAGGTCGCGCACCGCGGCGAGCTTGGCCCGTGACAGCCCCGCGGTCCGCAGCTCGTCATCGGAGCGGCGCGCCACGGCGCCGGGCGAGAGGTCGGGCTCCAGCAGGCGCCGCAACCGCGCGAAGATCGCGTTCGCTGCCTCGGTCGAGATCTGCTGGCCGACGATGATGCGCAGCAGCAGGCCGAAGGGGTCGGCCGGCCAGGCGCTACGCCAGTCCCAGAGGTCGGCCGTCCCCTGCCGCGCGATGAGGCGCGCCAGCACCGGGTCGGCCCGGCTCAGCATGGCGCGCGCCGAGCCGTCAGTCTGTCCCTTGTCGACCTCGTTCATGTCGTGTGGCTCTTCCCTTCGACCCCCATCTCATAGCCGGCCGGTTGCTCAAGCCCAGCGTGCGGAATAAGCCTCCCGAGAGGACCCGCGCGACCGGAGGTGCGGCGGGTCCTCGCCGGAAAAGCAAGGAGACGGCAGATGAACGTGCTGGAAAACGCCGTCGTTTCCGGTGGCGGCACCTACGAGGAGCCCATCCGCATCGTGGCCCCGGCCGACGTGCGCGAGTTCGTCCGCGCCCGCGGCGGCAGGCTGTACGTGTGGACCGTCCCCCACTTCAGTCCCAGAGGCACGATCACGCTGCTCGAGACGGCGACCACCCGTCCCGGCCGTCGTGCCGACGGCTTCGCACGGTTCACCGCGGGCGATTTCGCGCTCTACCTCGACTGCGGCCCGCGCGATTGGCCGAAGGAGCTCGTTCTCGAGCTCAAGCGGCGACGGCAGGTCGTGAGGGCGTACTGGAACAATCTCGCCTACGTGATGTGAGCGCCCGCTGGGGCCGAGCGGTGGTCGCCCCGAGCCGAGCGGCCGCTTGGCTTGAGCGACGCCCACTACCGAGAGACGCCGAACGCCGAACGACGCCGGGCCGAGGACCGGCGCCACGCCTGGACTGCGCCCCGCGTCAGGCCACGCGACGTTGCGCGCCGATGCCGACGAGCTCGTCTACCGTGACGATGCGCGCCCGGTAGACGTCGCGGAGGTAGTCGAGCGCCGCCTCTTCGTCGACGCCCTCGAAACCGCAGACCGCGTCGCGCGGCACGATGATCTCGTAGCCACGGATCAGGGCGCCGTAGGCGGAGTGGCGCACGCAGATGTGGGTGTGTTGTCCGGTCAGAACGACCCGGTCGACGCCGAGCGCGCGCAGCTGCTCGTCGAGGCCGGTGCCGTCGAAGGCGCCGTACGCGCGCTTGGGCGAGATGAGCTCACGCTCGCCCGGCCGCGGAGCGAGGGCATCGATGACCTGGGCGCCGGGCGTGCCGGCCATGGCGTGCTCCCCCCACACGGCGAGCTCGGGATCGCCGGCTTCGTGGGCGTCGTTCGAGTAGACGACGACCCATCCTTCGCCGCGGGCATGAGCCAGCAGCCGCGCCAGGGCCGGTACGATCGCCTGGGCTCGCGGGTTGGCGAGGGCGCCGTCGACGAAGTCGTTCAGCATGTCGATGATGATCAGGGCCTTCATGTGGAATGCCTCCAGGAGCTGCCGCGACGGCGTAGACGCATCGCGGCGGCGCGGGTCGATGGGATGAAAGGTTCACACACCCCTGTTATTGCCGAAAAGCGAAGATCGAGCGCGCACCCGCCCGGCAGAGACGGCCGCGCCCCGCCCAGCGCCAGGGCCGCACCCCGTACCTCTCAGTCGATAAGGACGAGCGCGAAGAGCCGGTACGGATCGTCGGCCGCCCTGACGACCTCGATCGACCAGCCGGCGTTGCCGGCCGTGGCGAACACATCGATGCCGCAGCCGGCCGGTCCCGGCCGCACCCGGTCGCGCACGTCGCACTGGTCGGGTCGGCCGCACGGCTCGTCGAGGTCGCAGGGCCGGCCCCCGGCCAGGGCGAAGGCCCGGTAGCGACCGGCGAGGAACAGCTCGCGCTCCAGGTCGAGCGCGATGCCCGCCAGCCGCCGGCTGTGGTCGAGCCACTGCCCGGCCGTACCCGACGGCACGTCCAGTCGCAGCAGCAGCACGGTGCGGTACTCGTCGAGCAGGCGCCGCGTGCGCGCCGGCTCGGGTGAGTACGGCGGACAGGTGAGACAGCGACCGGTCGCGCAGCCGCCGTAGAGACACTTCAGGCGCACCCACTCGCCCGTCACGACCTTGCCGGCGGCGACGATCGTGGCGTCGCTGGCCCCCAGGGCCACGGCGCGCTCGCGCAGCGCGCGCGTGCCGGCATGGGCGTCGCCGGCCAGGACCGGGCCTTCGTTCTTCACCGGCTCCTCCTCACGTTCGCCGAACGCCCACTTTACAACACAGGCGCATGGGCCGCGCCATGCCATACTGGTGCCATGGCGAGGCGTGACGACAACGGCAGGACGACCGGCCCGCCGGCTTGGGCCGCGCAGGGAGGCCCGGCTTCGGGCGCCGCCGCGCCGGAAGGCCCGGCGGCGTTCCACCTGCTGGCCAAGCCGACCGGCTCCGCCTGTAACCTCGACTGCGCCTATTGCTTCTTCCTCGACAAAGAGCAGCTCTACCCCGGCCAGCGCGCTCGCATGAGCGACGCCGTGCTCGAGCGCTACATCGGCCAGCTCATCGAAGCGCACCGCACACCCCACGTGACGATCGCCTGGCAGGGCGGCGAGCCCACCCTCATGGGCCTCGAGTTCTTCCGCCGCGCGGCCGACTGCGCGGCCCGCCTCGCCCGCCCCGGCATGAAGATCGAGCACACGATCCAGACGAACGGCACCCGCCTGAACGGCGATTGGGCGGGGTTCTTCAAGGAGCACGAGGTCCTCGTCGGTCTGAGCATCGACGGGCCGCGGTCGCTGCACGACGTCTACCGCCGCGACAAAGCCGGCCGGCCCACCTTCGACCGGGTCATGCGCGGCCTCGCGCACCTGCGCGAGAAAGGGGTCGCCTGGAACGCGCTCACCGCGGTGCACGCCGGCAACGCCGAGCATCCGGCCGAGGTCTACCGCTTCCTGCGCGACGAGTGCGGGGCGACGTTCATCCAGCTGATCCCCATCGTCGAACGGCTGAGCCGCGACGGCGTGCCCTACAGCGACGTCGTCACCGAGCGTTCGGTCACGGCGCCGCAATGGGGTCACTTCCTCTCGGGGGTCTTCGACGAGTGGGTGCGCCGCGACGTCGGCAAGGTCTTCGTCCAGCTGTTCGACGTCGCCCTGGCCAACTGGTACGGCGAGCCCTCGGGGCTGTGCGTCCACTCGCCGACCTGCGGCACGGCCCTCGCCCTCGAGTTCAACGGCGACGTGTACTCCTGCGACCACTTCGTGGAGCCGGATCACCTGCTGGGCAACATCGGCGAGCGCCATCTCGGCGAGCTCGTCGGCTCAGAGCGGCAGCGCCGCTTCGGACAGGACAAGCGCGACACGCTGCCCGCCTTCTGCCGGGACTGCGACGTGCTCTTCGCCTGTCACGGCGGCTGCCCCAAGGACCGCCTCATCGAGACGCCCGACGGCGAAGCGGGCCTGAACTACCTGTGCGCGGGCTTCAAGGAGTTCTTCGCCCACGCCGACGAGCCCCTGCGCACCATGTGCGCCCTGCTGCGCGCCGGCCGGGCGCCGGCCGAGATCGTCGGCCGCGATCCCGCGTAGGCGGGCGGGGGCGGCGGATCCTTTTGGCGTCCGCGTCACGAACGACGCCGGGAGCCGGAGTCCGGTAGTCTGTGCCGACCAGCGTGACGTCTGGAGACGAGCGTCCGGAGGCGACATGGCGGCCGATCTGATCCTCGAGAACGGCGTGGTGTACACGGTCGACGGTGACCGGTCGCGCTGCGAGGCGCTGGCCGTCGAGGACGGCC
>DATIYD010000311.1:0-5984 GCA_035517975.1 Thermoleophilia bacterium
CCTCGCCATCTGCTACCAGTGGTTCAAGGACGGCACCTACGACAAGGCCTACCTCGCCACGCACGCGGTGGGCGTCGAGAAGTTCGAAGCCTACGTCATGGGCGAAGAGGACGGCGTGGCCAAGACGCCGGAGTGGGCGGCCCCCATCACCGGCGTGCCGGCCCGCACCCTCAAGGCCCTCGCCAAGGAGTGGGCGAGCAAGCGCACCACGGTGGTCATCGGCAACGGCGGCCCCGGCATCCGCGGCCCCTACGCGACCGAGCCCGCCCGCCTGCAGAACATCTGCCTGGCCATGCAGGGCCTCGGCAAGCCGGGCGTCAACCAGGCCAAGATGATCGAGTGGGGCCTGTTCGACAAGCCCGACCAGTACGCCCAGCCCAAGCCGCTGCGCGTGCCGTACCTGCGCAAGGCCTACACCGGCGGCCATCCCGACGAGACCAACCACCCGTCGTTCATCCCCAAGACGTACGTGCCCAAGGCGATCCTCGAGGGCGAGTGCGACTGGTGGGGCTGCGAGTCCGAGACGGCCGACCGCGCCAACCAGTTCGAGCACTACAAGTATCCGGCCGACGGCTGCTCCAAGATCCACATGGTGTGGACCGACTCGCCGTCGTGGATCACTTGCTGGAACGGCGGCAACGACTACGTGCGGGCCATGCGCCACCCCGACATCGAGTTCATGTTCGCCCAGCACCCCTGGCTCGAGAACGACTGCCTGATGGCCGACATCGTCCTGCCCGTGAACACGAAGCTCGAAGAGGACGACATCGCCGGCGACATCTTCAGCGGCCAGACCAACCTGCTCTTCCCCGAGCAGCGCTGCATCGAGCCGCTGGGCGAGAGCTACAGCGACTACGAGATCGCCGTCATGATCGCCGAGCGCCTGGGCCTGAAGGAGGCCTATACCGGCGGCAAGTCGGTCGACGACCTCATCAGGCACGGCTACGAGACCTCGCGCTGCGCCGACCTGATCAGCTGGGAGGAGCTCAAGGAGAAGGGCTACTACGCGGTGCCCACGGCCGAGGGCTGGGAAGACGTGCCGGCCGGCTTCTACAACTTCTACAAGGATCCCGAGAAGTACCCGCTGACCACGCCGACCGGCAAGCTCGAGTTCGAATCGACCGCCCTGGCCACGAACTTCCCCGACGACCTCGAGCGCCCGCCGGTGCCCAGGTGGGTCGCCGAAGGGATCAGCCACGAGGAGACGATCGGCACCGAGCGCTCCAAGAGATATCCGCTGCTCGTCTGCTCCAACCACCCGCGCTGGAGCGTGCACTCCCAGCACGAGGACATCACCTGGCTGCGCGAGATCGAGACCTGCAAGGTGACCGGTCCCGACGGCTACCAGTACCACCCGGTGTGGCTGCACCCGTCCGAGGCCGAGAAGCGCAACATCCGTCACGGCGACATCGTGTCGATCTTCAACGAGCGCGGCACCGTGCTCGGCGGCGCCTACGTCACCGAGCGCGTCATGCCCGGCGTGGTCTACATCGACCACGGCGCCAAGTGGGACCCCATCGTGGCCGGCGAGATCGACCGCGGCGGCGCCATCAACACCATCGTGCCGCGCAACACCACCTCCAGGAACGCCGTCGGTCACGCCGTGAGCGGCTTCCTCGTCGATCTCGAGAAGACCGACATGGAGGAGCTCAAGCGCAAGTACCCGGAGGCCTTCGAGAAGCCGTTCCACCCGTGCGCCGGGCCCGGCCTGGAAGCCTGCATCAGGGGGGTGGAGTGATGGCCAAGGTCCTCGTCATCGATCTCACCATCTGCAACGGCTGCTACAACTGCCAGGTGGCCTGCAAGGACGAGCACGTCGGCAACGACTGGTCGCCCATCGCCAAGCCGCAGCCGGACACCGGCCAGTTCTGGAACAAGGTCACAGACGACGTGCGCGGTCAGGTGCCCAAGGTCAAGGTCACCTACCGGCACAGCATCTGCCAGCACTGCGACGACGCGCCCTGCATCCCGGCGTGCAACGTCGATGCCATCTACAAGCGCGACGACGGCGCCGTGGTGATCGACCCCGACCGCTGCCGCGGCAACCAGCTCTGCCTGTCGGCCTGTCCCTACGAGGACGTGATCTACTTCAACGACTCGCTGAACATCGCCCAGAAGTGCACCTGGTGCGCGCATCTGCTCGACGACGGCTGGAGCGAGCCGCGCTGTGTCGACGCCTGCCCGACGGGCGCCTTCACGTTCGGCGAGGAGGACGACCTGAAGGAGCTCATCGCCCGGGCCGAACCGCTCAAGCCCGGGCTCGACGTCAAGCCGCGGGTCTACTACATCGGCCTGCCCAAGCCGTTCATCGCCGGCGCCGTGTTCCAGCCCGAGACCGACGAGTGCACCGAGGGCGCGACGGTCGTGGCGACCAACCTCGCCACGGGCGCCACGGCCAAGGCCACGACCGACGGCTTCGGCGACTTCTGGCTGAACGACCTCGAGCCGGGGCAGTACACGCTCTCCGTCGAGAAGCCCGGTTTCCTGCAGCAGAAGATGGGGCCGGTCGACGCCGCCAAGGACGTCAACGTGGGCGACATCGGCATCTGGAAGGCCTGAGGCTCAAGCCTTCGCGCCACAGCCAGGACAGCAGCCCCGGCTCTGCCTGCCGGGGCTGAGACGAGGGGCGGGCCTGCGGCCCGCCCCTCGTCGTCGTCTTCACTCGCACGGGCGCCTGCCGGGCCGGTCGCCCGGCGACGCTCTCGTGGTGCGTCAGCTCTCGGAGTCGAAAGCGTGCTCGAGCACCTCGATCCTGGGCGTGCCGACGTTGCTCGTCGACCACTGCATCGCCTCGTGCAGCTCGAGCGACTCGGCGAACTCGTGGGCGCCCTCGGGTCCGTCCCAGTCCAGGACGATGAACACCGCGTTGGGGTCACCGTCCGAGCGGTAGACGCGTCCTCCCCGCGACCCGAGCCGAGCCCGGCGCTCGCCGTCGTCGAGGTAGACGTGCCTGAAGATCTCGAAGTCGCCGACGGTGTGCTCGATCAGAACGTAGGTCATGGTCCGCTCCCGATCCCGCTCGCGCTCGTCCGTCCGGCCCGCCGGCCGAAGGGACCTCCGCATCGATTCTACGTCGCGGCGGACGCCGACGGTACGACGACGAAGCCGGCCACCACGCCACAGGCGAAACGCCGCCGCGTGACGACCGCGAAGCCGGCCCGGCCGAGATGCGCCGCGAGATCGTCGGCCGAGCCCAGGGCGCGCGTCGAGTCGGTGAGGAACCGGTAGAGCTCGGCGCGGCGCGCCAGCGCCGCGCCCACGCGCGGGGCGACCTCGAAGAAGTACAAGCCGGCCGCCGTTCCGCGTAAGTCCCGCGGCGGGCTGACCGCCTCGACCACGACCAGGCGCCCACCGGGCGCGAGCAGCCCGTGCAGCGGCCGCAGCACGGCGGCCGGATCTGCGAAGTAGCGCAGGCCGAACCCGATGGTGATGGCGTCGAACGGACCGCCGAGCGCGGCGACCGCGGGCGGGTCGGTGAGGTCGGCGACCACGAGACGCACCGCCCGGCCGTCGGCGGCAAGGCGCGCGCGAGCGACCGCGAGCATGCCCGGCGCGGCGTCGGCGGCCGTCACCCGCGCCCCGCGCCGAGCCAGGTCGCGGGCCAGCAGGCCGGTGCCGGCGCAGGCGTCGAGCACCCGGAGTCCCTGAGATCCCGCGGCCTGCCGTGCGGCCCAGCGCCGCCAGAGCGCGTCGAGCCCGAAGGTGATGACCGTGTTGATGCGGTCGTAGGTGGCCGCGTTGCGATCGAACAGGGCGGCGACGCGGGCCGGCTCGAAGTCCGGCGCCGGGTGGCGGCGCCGGCCGTCGATGTCCGCGCCCGCGGGGCTCACGCGCTGGCCACGGCGAGGCCGACGAGCGCCGCGACCAGCACGAGGTCGGGATACGGGCTGCCGTGGTTGAAGTACGAAGCCGCCTGCGCGGGCGTGGGCCGGCGCAAGAGGTTGACCGCCGGCCAGGCGAGCGACCAGACACCGAAGGCCAGCGCCAGCGCGATCGCGAGCGGTGGCATCGGCAGCGCGATTGTCGAGAGCAGGCAGGCCGCGGCGACGGCGGCGGCGGCTCGTGCCGCCGCCGCCTCACCGTGCACACTGGCCACCGTGCGGATGCCGACGCGGGCGTCGCTGTCGAGGTCGGTCAGGTCGTTCACGATGTTGCGTCCGCCGATCTCCCAGCAGGCCAGAAAGACGAAGACGGCCAGAGCGCCCCAGCGCAGCGGCGCGACCGCCACCCAGCCGGCCACGCCGCCGAAGCCCACCATCACGCCCGACAGGATCGTCTTGTAGCAGGTCACCGAGCGCAGCGCGCAGTAGACGACCTGGGTCGCCACGGCGGCGGCGAAGAAGACGAGCGCGAGCGGGTTCAGGGCCGCCGTGCCGATCACGGCCACGGCGACCAGCGCCGCGACCCAGGCGACCGAGACCCGCAGGCTGAGCACGCCGCTGGCCAGCGGGTGACGCACGAAGGTCGTGTCGACGTCGTGCTCGGGCACCTCGGCCTTGCCGGCCACCAGGGCGCGGGCGTCGACCTTGCGGTCGAGCAGGTCGTTCAGCGCGTAGAGGGCAAACGAGGCGGCGCAGGCCGCCGGCAGCCCGATGGCGACCACCCGCCAGGTGGGCAGGCCGCCAAGAGCCAGCAGGGCGCCCAGGGCGGGCTGGGCGATGGTGAGCAGGGCCTGCTTGCCGCGCGAGAAGTCGAAGATCGCGGCCGGCAGCCCGGGGCCGCTGCGCACGACGCGGGTCAGGTGCTGGGCGCCCGCGGTCATGGCCGCACATCCGGCGCCCGAGATGCGGTTGCGCTGGATCGCCCGAGCATGCTCCCCCCTGGTCGGCTGCGGCACGCCGGCGAGCGGCCGCCGCACAGCCGGCGACCGTCGCTGCATCCGCTTGCTACCCGCAGCGATGCCGCGCTACACGCGCGACCCGGTCGTCGTCGCGGCAGAAGGACGCACGCGAAGGGCCGGCCGGCGGCTGCGCCGCCGGCCGGCCCGCCCTCCGCGCTACTTCACCTTCTGGTCCGCGCGCTCGAGTCCGAGCGCGCGGACCAGAAGGTAGTCCAGACTCACACACCCCGGTCCCGCGATCATCAGCCAGAAAAACGACAACGCATAGAGCGGTTCGTCGAGTTCGACGAAATCGTCGAGGCCTGCGACCTTCTTCAGTTTCACGGTCAGGATCGCCACCATCATGTTGATTATTAAAGGCACCGAGGCCAGGCGCGTCAGCAATCCCACGACGATCAGCGCTCCGCCGATACACTCGGTATAAGCTGACAGCGCGGCGTTGAAGGCCGGATGCGGGATGCCCCACTCCATGAAGCGTTGGGTGAAGGCATCGAGGTTGTGCAGCTTGGCCCATCCGGTCTCGAAGAAGAAATAGCCGACGAACAATCGCATCAGCAGCGGCGGCATCCAGCCGAGCGACGCCATCAGTGCCAACAATGCTCTTCTGACATTCGCAAGCATGGATCTCATCACCGCGCCCGGCCTTTCTAGATGTTCGGCTGTCAGTATAACCCGGAGCTTAAATGTTGAGTTCCCAGCCTACACAAATGTCGTTAAATCGCCAGGTCGTTATCTCGCCGACTCTGGCATTGAAAAGGGCGGTGCTTCGCTCTTAGCGGGAAGTCGAGGAAGGGGCGGGTCGCCCGGCGCGATTCTCGTTCTCGCGATTCTCGGAGCATCATTTAATAGTGAGCGGTCAAGCCCGGCGAACAATAGTTATAGAAAGTAGTCTATCTGTTCGGTTACAAAATATAACATATAGTTGCTATTGTAGGTCTCGCCGTGATATCGCAACATCCTCTGGCGAGGGGAAGCTCTTATCCGAATCTAACCGGGTTTCAAGAGAGCGTCGCGAAAAAGGGGAGGCCGAGTGTTCACCGGCGAGCCGTGGTGGCTAGGCGACGATCGAGCGATCGTTTACGAACCCTTGAAGTTGGGCTCGCGCTTCTGCAGAAAGGCCGAAATTCCCTCCTGCTTATCGTCG
>DATIYD010000312.1:0-6494 GCA_035517975.1 Thermoleophilia bacterium
TTCCGCCGCATGGCCATGAACGACGAAGAGACGGTGGCGCTCATCGCCGGCGGGCACACGTTCGGCAAGACCCACGGCGCCGGCGACCCCAAGCGCGTCGGCCCCGAGCCCGCCGGCTGCCCGATCCACCAGCAGGGCCTCGGCTGGAAGAACGCCAACGGCACCGGCAAGGGCAAGGACGCCATCACCAGCGGCCTCGAAGGCGCCTGGACCCCGACGCCGGTAAGCTGGGACACGAGCTTCTTCGACACGCTGTTCGGTTACGAGTGGGAGCTTTCGAAAAGCCCCGCGGGCGCCAAGCAATGGGTCCCCACCGACCCGGCGGCCAGGATGGCCGTGCCGGATCCCCACGACCCTTCGAAGCGGCACGCCCCGGTGATGCTCACGACCGACCTCGCCCTGCGCGTCGACCCGGTCTACGAGCCCATCTCGCGGCGCTTCCACGAGAACCCGCAGGAGCTCGCCGAAGCGTTCGCCAAGGCATGGTTCAAGCTCACGCACCGCGACATGGGGCCGCGCAGCCGCTACCTCGGTCCGCTGGTGCCCAGCGAGCCGCTCCTGTGGCAGGACCCCGTGCCCGCGGTCTCGCACCCACTGGTCGGCCCCGCGCACGTCGCGGCCCTCAAGGCGAGGATCCTCGCTTCAGGGCTTTCGGTGTCGCAGCTCGTGGCCACCGCCTGGGCTTCGGCATCGACCTTCCGCGGCACCGACAAGCGCGGCGGCGCCAACGGCGCCCGGATCCGACTCGCGCCGCAGAACGAGTGGGCCGTCAACGAGCCCGCCCGGCTGGCCGAGGTGCTGCCCACACTCGAGGCGATCCAACGGGAGTTCGCCGCCGGGACCGCTGACGGCACGCGGATCTCGCTCGCCGACCTGATCGTGCTGGGCGGCTGCGCCGCCGTCGAGAAGGCGGCAAGCGACGCCGGTTTCACCGTCGAGGTACCCTTCGCCCCGGGGCGGACCGACGCGACGCAGGAGCAGACCGACGTCGAGTCGTTCGCCGTGCTCGAGCCGACCGCGGACGGCTTTCGTAACTACCTGAGCGACGGCCGGTCAAAGCCTGCCGAGCATCTGCTCGTCGACAAGGCGAGCCTGCTCACGCTCACCGCGCCGGAAATGACCGTGCTGGTCGGCGGCCTGCGCGTGCTCGGCGCAAACCACGGCCGGTCCGACCTCGGCGTGCTCACCGCCCGCAAGGAGACCCTGACGAACGACTTCTTCGTCAACCTTCTCGACATGGGCACGACCTGGCAGCCGACGAGCGCGGCCGAGGAGACCTTCGAGGGCCGCGACAGGGCGACCGGCGCGACCCGATGGACGTCGAGCCGCGTCGATCTGGTCTTCGGGTCGAACTCGCAGCTTCGGGCGATCGCCGAGGTCTACGCCAGCGACGACGCGCCTGAGAAGTTCGTGCGCGACTTCGTCGCCGCCTGGGACAAGGTCATGTCTCTCGACCGGTTCGACCTCGCCTGACCGCACGAGCCGAGAAGGAGCGATGGCCCGCTCCCCCGGTGAGGGGAGCGGGCCATCGGCAGCCGAGGTGATCGCGAGCGCGAAGATTCAGTCGCCGGGCGACGGCCAGGCCGAGGCCGGCAGGTACTCGTAGGCCGAGTAGCTGATCGTCTCGCCGCTCGTCGTCTTGATGAGCAGCGGCCGGTAGTCGCTCTGGGCGACATCGGCCGTACCGTCGAGGTTGGCGTTGGGCGCGCCGCTGACCTGCAGCTCGTAGGCCGCGACCCCGTCGATCGTGGTGGTGCCAACGACGCTGGCGTCGCCCGACTGAGCGAGGGCGCGGAGCGCCGCCGCCGCGTCGAGGGGTGCGTGGCCGGAGCCGGAGCCCTGGATCGCGGGTCCCGTGGCGCTGCTGTTGGTGCCGGACTCGTGCTGGCCCGGAGTGGGGCCGCCGACCGGGCCGTAGCTGCCGGCAACCCCGTACGGGGGATCGGCCTGCGCCCAGAGCTCGAAGGACTTCGCCGCCTGGCCGGGCACGGTGATGGTCCCCGTCTCGTGGAGGACGGTGCCCGCCGGCGGCGTGAGCGCGGCGGTCACGTGGCTCAGGATGGCGGCGTCGGCAGGCTGCACGGGCCCGCCGGCCGTGACCAGCGCCACGGTCAGGGCCACGGCCGCGGCGGCTCCGACGGCGTAGGCGACAAAGCCGCGGCGGCGTCGCGGCCGCAGGCGAGCCAGGACCGTCGACGGACCATGTCGCCGGGTGAGGTCGCGGGCGACGGCGGCGTGGAGCCGGCCGCGAAAGTCGCGCAGGCTGTCGGGGATCTCGTTCTCGCTCATGAGGGGCCTCCTTCAAGGGTGGCGTGCAGGCGACGCAGGGCGCGTGAGACGCGCAGGCGAGCGGCCTGTGAGGAACAACCCAACCGCTCGGCGATCTCGCGATAGGGCCGCTCCTCGACGATGCGCAGGGTCAGGATCTCGCGCTCGCTGTCCGGCAGATCGCGGACCGCGCGCACGGCCGCCGCAGGCAGGGAGAGCCGCTCCTCGACCGCTTCGAGATCGTCGGGCGCGAGGGCCGGTGGCAGGCCGAGCTTGCGTCGGGCCTTCGACTCGACCGCGACCTTGTGGAGCGACTCGCGCAGGACGTTGGCGGCGATGCCCAGCAACCAGGGCGCCGCCGAGCCGCCGCCCTCGTCGCGAAAGCGCCGCCTGGCAAGCCAGGCGCGGGCGAAGACCTCGGCGGTCAGGTCGGCGGCATGCTCACCGACCCGAGCCCGGGCCCAGCCGTGGATCTGCGCGACGTGACGGTCGTAGAGCTCCGTGAAGGCATCGGCGTCGTTTGCCCTGAGAAGCTCGGCGTCCGACAGTATGTCCCGGTCGCGTCTCACACCTGCTAGATGAAGGTAGCGCGAGAAGTGTGTCACGGATCGCGTCTTGGCCCCCGTCAGCTCCGTCAGGAGCCCATGAGGGGCCACCCGCCTCACCGACGTGCACGAAGGCAGCCGAGACAGCCGCCACCTATCGTTTCTCCCGCGAATGCGAGAAGATATGCCCTTCACGACCACTGCCGGAGAGCACCCGGACGGGGGAGCGGGCAAAGGAGATGCTGTCCCGGTGAACGCGATGGGCCAGTACAACGCCAAGAGAACGACGGCGGAGCAAGCCGTACAGGTGATCCGCTCCGGGGATTGGGTCGAGCTCACGTTCGGCCACGGCATCCCGCAGGCGCTCGACCGGGCGCTCGCCGCACGCAAGGGCGACCTTCGCGACGTCAAGATCCGCTGGATGCTGGCGCTGCGCCCGCTCGCCGTGGTGACGGCCGACCCCGAAAACGAAGCGTTCACCTTCATGTGCTGGCACTTCAGCGGCCTGGACAGGCGCCTCTGCGACCAGGGGCTCGTCCATTACATCCCGCTGCTCTATCGCAACAAGCCGCGGCACTATCGCCAGTCGCTCGACGTCGACGTCTGCATGCTGGCCACGCCGCCCATGGACAAGCACGGCTACTTCAATCTCTCGCTGTTCAACTCGTCCACCCGCGCCCAGATCGAGAAAGCCACGACGGTCATCGTGGAGGTGAACGAGAAGCTGCCGGTCTGTCTGGGCGGCCGCGAGGAGAGCGTGCACATCTCCGAGGTCGACTTTGTGGTCGAGGGCGAGAGCCCCGACCTGGTGGAGCTGCCCCGGCTCGCTCCCACCGAGGTCGACAAGACCATCGCCCGCCTCGTCGTCGAGCAGATGAGAGACGGCTCCACGATCCAGTTCGGCATCGGGGGCATGCCCGACACCATCGGCCGCATGCTGTGCGACTCGGACCTCAAGGACCTCGGCATGCACACCGAGATGCTTGTCGACGCCTTTCTCGACCTCTTCGAGGCGGGCAAGCTCACCAACGAGTGCAAGACCATCGACCGGGGCAAAGGGGTGTTCTCGTTCTCGGTGGGGAGCAAGGCGCTGTACGAGTGGGCCGACCGCAACCCCGGCCTGGCCTCCTACCCTGTCGACTACACCAACGAGCCGGCCGTGATCGCCGCCAACGACAACGTGGTGGCCATCAACAACTGCGTCGAAGTCGACCTGTTCGGCCAGATCAACTCGGAGTCGTCGGGCCTGCGTCAGATCAGCGGTACGGGCGGGCAGCTCGACTTCACCACCGGCGCCTACATGTCGCGGGGCGGCAAGGCCTTCGTGTGCATGTCGTCCACGTACACCGACAAGCAGACCGGCGAGATGCGCTCCCGAGTGGTGCCTACGCTCGACGTGGGCAGCATCGTCACCGGCCCGCGCTCGCAGTCGCCGTTCATCGTCACCGAGTTCGGCATCGCCAACCTGCACGGACGGTCCACCTGGGAGCGAGCGGAGCGCGTGATCGAGATCGCCCACCCGCAGTTCCGCGACGAGCTCATCCGCGAGGCCCAGCGGATGGGCGTCTGGCGTCGCAGCAACAAGCTCGAGCCGGTCACGACGCCGGGGACCGAATGACCGAGATACGCTGGCACGGGCGCGGCGGGCAGGGGGCCATCACCGCCTCGAAGATCGTCGCCACGGCGGCGTTCAACAACGGCTACCCGGGGGCCGTGATGATCCCGACCTTCGGTACGGAACGCCGCGGGGCGCCGATCTTCTCGTCGCTGAAGATCGCAAGAGAGAAGATCTACGACCTGTCGCCCATCGAGACGCCCGACGTCGTCGTGGTGCTCGACCATCTCCTGCTCGACGAGGTCGACGTGGCCAAGGGCCTCAAGGACGGCGGGCTCATCGTCCTCAACACCCCCAGGCCGGTGAGCGCCTACGGCTTCGGCGGCGTGCGCCTGGCGGTGGCCGACGTCAGCGCTCTGTCGGTCGAGGCGGGACTGCCCCAGGGCAGGGTGAACTCAGGCATCATCGGGGTGTTGTGCCGGGCCTTCGACATCGTGCCGTTCGCGTCGATCCTCGAGCAGATCGAGGCCGAGTTCGAAGGCAAGAGACCCAAGGCGAACGCCGATGCGGCACGCATGGCCTACGAGCACACCATGGTGGGGGTCGCGTGATGGGCACCCGGGAGTATCCCTACAAGACGTCGCACAGCCTGCCCGGCCCGGGCGACGGCGGCAACACCGGGTCGTGGCGGGTCCAGCGTCCGGTCATCGACCCGGCCCGCTGCACTCCGGCAAGGCGAGGCGCCGAGGCCTGCTTTGCCTGCTGGCTGTACTGTCCCGACTGCGTGGTGTCTCGCACCATCCCGCCGGCGATCGACTACCACTACTGCAAGGGCTGCGGCATCTGCGCCGAGGAGTGTCCGACCAAGGCCATCACCATGGTCGATGAGTCGGCCTGCCACGAGCACGCGGAGGGTTGAGGGGCATGCACGTCATCGAGACCGGGAACGTGGCAGCCGCGCTGGGCGTCAGGCTGGCCGGCGTCCAGGTCGTGGCCGCCTACCCCATCACCCCACAGACGCCGCTCACCGAGAAGCTGTCCGAGTTCATCGAGGCGGGCGAGATGAACGCCCGCTACGTGCCGGTCGAGAGCGAGCACTCGGCCCTGGCCGTCTGCATCGCCGCGACCTCGGCGGGGGCGCGATCGTTCACCGCCACCAGCGCGAACGGGCTGCTCTACATGCACGAGCAGGTGCACTGGGCCGCCGGTGCCCGGCTGCCCATCGTCATGTGCGTGGCCAACCGGGCCGTGGGCGCGCCGTGGAACATCTGGAACGACCACCAGGACTCCATCTCCCAGCGCGACACCGGATGGATCCAGATGTACTGCTGCGATCATCAGCAGATCATCGACGACACCCTGAAGGCCTTCCGCGTGGCGGAGACCGCCGGCATCCCGGTCATGGTGTGCTACGACGGCTACCTCCTGTCGCACACCTACATGCCCTTCGCCGTCCCCGCGCAGGAGGAGGTGGCTCGGTTCCTGCCGCCGTTCCAGCCGTCCTACGCGCTCGATCCGCTCTCTCCGGCCAACCTCAACACCGTCACGCTGCCCGAGGTGCGCCTCGACGTGCACGGCGAGCTGGCCCACGGCTACATGGAGATCCGCTACCTGCTGCAGGAAGACCTGCGCAAGGCCGTGCAGGTGGTCGAGGAGACCGACGCCGCCTTCCACGAGGTCTTCGGGCGCGGCGGAGCGCCCCTGGTGGAGCCGTACCGCTGCGACGACGCCGAGTACGTCGTGGTGGCGATGGGATCGCTCGCGTATCAGTTGCGCGACGTCGCAGAGACGCTGCGGGCCGAGGGGCACAGGGTCGGCGTGCTCGGGGTGCGGCTCTACCGGCCCTTCCCCGACGCCGCCGTCGCGGCCGCGCTGCAGGGCGCGCGCGGCGTCTTCGTCATGGAGAAGGCGCTGTCGTACGGCTACGAAGGCGCCCTCTGCTCGGACCTCAAGTCCGCCCTGTACGACCATATCCCCGACAAGAGCAGGGCGCCGTTCGTCGAGGGCCTCATCGCCGGCATCGGCGGCCGCGAGATCAGGACGGCCGACCTCGCCGACGCCCTGCGCTGCGGCCTCACCGGGGCCATCCCGCAACCCAACTGGATCGCGATCCAGCTCTAGGAGCC
>DATIYD010000313.1:0-2677 GCA_035517975.1 Thermoleophilia bacterium
CCTCACCCTCGCTCCAGGGGTCGAGCTCGACGACGCGCGCCGCGCGCAGCAGCGCCGCGAGCGCCACGCCTTCGGCAGTCTGGGCCGTGGGGGCCGCGCCGGCCGGCGTGTCACTGCCGCCGGCCGCGGCCCGCGCCAACAGCCGGGCGTGGCGCGGCGCCAGGCGCACGAGCAGCGCCCGGGCGTGGGGCTCGAGCTCCGCGGCGTGGGCCAGGGCGCGATCGGCTTCGATCGCGACGAGGCTGCGGGTGCGCAGATCGCTGCCCGGGTCGGCCGCCGCGATCGCCCGCAGGTAGGCGAGCTCGAGACCGACACCCGCGGCGTAAGGCAGCGGTCCGACGAGCATCGGCAGGTCGAGGCGCACGGCGGCGAGCTCCACGAGGCGCTCGCCGCCGGCGCCGGCCGGGCCGCGGAACACCACGGCCGGCCGTTTGCGCACGATCTCCCAGGCAGTCGAGAACTCCTCGCGCAGTCCGTCGTTGGCCGGGTGCGTGATGGCGGCATGCGAGAAATACGAGCGGAAGTAACCGTGGTGCCAGGCCGCGCCAAGCGTCAGCGGCTCGCGCCGGAACCGCTCCTTGAGCAGCTTGTCGATGTCGAAGGCCGAGAGCTCGAGCCCCGGCACGTCGCGGCAGGGCCGCGCGTAGCCGGCGCGCAGCAGGCGGCTGCGGCGGTTGCGATCGGCGCCCCAGAACTCGTCCTCGGTGATGCCGGCGCGGTTGAGCAGGTACGAAAGCAGGGCGGGCGTGTCGTCGCGCGCGCCGGGTCGCGGCGCGCGCGGGTCTGTCACGTAGGCCAGGAGGTCCTCCCAGCGAGCGACCTGCTCGGTCGAGATGCCGTCGAGAGCGTCGGCCGTCAGCGGCCGGCCCTGATCGGTCGAGATACCCTGCGTGTCGACGCTCATCGCTGCACGCTCCCGACGCCGCCGCCGTCGCGGACGGCGGGAGCGTGAGCGGCGAGAGCCTCGAACTCGTCGAGCGCCGCCAGCCACGACGCCGCCGGCGCCTCGACCACGCGCAGGGTCTGGCCGCCGTTGTCGCGGTTGGCCGGACAGACCTCGACACAGGTGCCGCAGCCCACGCAATCGCCCTGCTCTGTGGTGATCAGGCGCGCGTCGTCGGCCTCGAACTCGCGGTTGGCGCCCGACGGGCAGACGGCCACGCAGGCCGCGCAGTGCCGACAGGTCGAGGCCGCGCCGTCGTCGGCCTCGGCGCGCAGCACCAGATACGAGACACGACCGGGCACCGAGGCCGGCGTGCGCCGCAGGTACTCACCCGGGCGCAGCTCCAGGAACGCGCGCCGGTAGCGCGGCGTGCGGCGCAAGGCGGCCAGCGTGGCCTGCCGCGCGGCGCGCCGGTCGCCGGAGGGCGCGTCGCCGGCCGCGTCGGTCGGACGCAGCGCCTCGAGGGCGGCGTAGGTCGCGAGGTGGGCGATGCCGGCCTGGCAGACCTGCTCGCAGCTGCCGCAGCGCAGGCACAGGTCGAGCAGCTCCGCCGCGCCGGCCGGCAGGGCGCGGCGCGCGCCGGCCGTCTCGGCGGCGTGCACCAGGCTCTGCGGCAGGCGCAGGGCGAGAGCGTCGTAGAGCGGACAGACGGCGTTGCACTCGCCGCAGTTCACACAGTGCAGGGGGCGCGAGAGGACGGGCAGCGACGCCGGGGGCGCCGCAGCCGGGCCGGTCCCGACCGGCATGCCGCCGGCCGCCTGTCTGCGCGCCGCCTCGCCGCGCACCGGCTCGCCGCGACGGTGCCCGGGGCCCGGCACGTAGCGCAGCGCGGCGCTCGCCAGACGCACCGCCGGGCCGGCGGGCGAGCCCCAGGCCAGGGCCGCCAGGCGAACGCCCGGCCGATAGACGCGCTCCACGACGGAGCCCAGCGGACCGCGCAGGTCGAGCCCGAAGAGCACGCCGCGGCCGAGCAGGCGCGCCGGATCGAGCGCGATCTTGGCCGCGACCAGACGGGCGAGGTCAGAGTCGCCGAACTTGTCGCGCGCGAACGAGCCCTGCCAGCGGCCCAGCACGTAGGGCCGGCCCCCGTGGGAGCGGACGGCCAGATCGAGCAGCGCCGGGCTCAGCGCGAGCTCGGGCAGAAAGGCCAGGCTGCGATGGTCGGTGAGGTAACCGGCGATGGCCAGCGCGCGACCGCCGCTCAGGTAGTAGACCTCGTGCTCCAGAGCCACGCCGGCGCCGGCGGCGAGGCGCTCGGCGTCGGCCAGAAAGGCCGGCACGGCCGCCGCCGGCAGATCGATCTCGGCGGCCAGCAGGCCGGGACCGAGCCGCTTGCCGGCTTGCGGCCGGAAGCGGGCGCCGGCGAAGACGACGCTCTCGCGGTCGAACACGACGGGTGCGCCGGGCAGGTCGGCAAGATGCGTGGCGAAGCGGCGCGCGGCGCCGGCGTCGAGGAAGTCGACGTACAGGTAGGCGGCCGGACGCCCGGTGGCCGAGCGGGCGGCGGGTGCGCCGCCGCCGTTCGCGCCGGAGCCGGCAACCGTCGCCGATCCGGCGCAGTCGGCGAGGGGCACGCCCAGCTCGCTCGGACCCAGGACGCGTCGCCAGGGCAGGTCGGCGCCGGTCGAGAGGGCCGAGGGAAAGCGGCGCCAGGCCTGGCGGGCGTCGTCGGCAGCCGCCAGGGCGGCGTGCTCCAGATGGGCCGCCGAGATCATCTCGAGGTTGGCCGGCTGG
>DATIYD010000314.1:0-2531 GCA_035517975.1 Thermoleophilia bacterium
AGCCCGTATTCTCCCGCGTGCGAGTATACGACGGCTTACGGACGATGGACCGTATGGGGCTCCAGGCGTGCTGGAGAGAGTGTTGTCCGGGCAGAGAACGGCGAGTGTCGGTCGCCCCTCTAGTTCAGCCGCCGCTGCAGCAGACTCAGCAGCTCGCGATAGTGGCGCTGCGCCGCGGCCTCGTCGTAGACGGGCGAGTCGGGCACTGCGTAGCCGTGCCGCGCACCGTCGTAGACCTCGGCCCGATAGCGCACGCCCGCGGCACGCAGGCTCTGCTCGAGCTCGACGATCTGCGCCGGTGTCGCGCCCTGATCCTGGTCGGCAAAGCCGAAGTACGCCTCGACGGGCCCCAGGTCGGCTGCCGAGCGATGCGGGCTGTCGGGTGCGTCGGTGACGAGGCCCGCGGTGTGGAAGACGGCGAGGGCCGCGACCCGGTCCGGGTGGGCGGCCGCGATGCGCCAGGCGAGCCGTCCCCCCATGCAGTAGCCCGTGACGGCGAGAGGCCCCGGCGAGGCGACCGTGCCGAGATACTCGAGATAGGCGGCGCCGTCGGCGGCGATGCGCGGCGGGGTGAGCTGCTCGATCAGAGGTCGGACTGCGGCAAAGGTGACGGCGACGTGGTCGTGGTCCGGGGGGTCGGGCAGAACCACGGGCGCGCGGCCGGCCCGGTAATAGACGTTGGGCGCCAGTACGACGTATCCGTCGGCAGCGATGCGATCGACCATCTCATCGATCGCCGCCCGCAGGCCGAACGCGTCGGCGATGAACAGCACACCGGGGTGCGGACCGTCGTCGGGTCTTGCGAGGTATGCGTTTGCGACGCCGTCGGCAGTAGCGATCTCAACCGCCGTCGACTCCATGAGCGCCTCCTTCATCGGTGGGTCGCATCGTTTCTTCCCGCCCGCATGCCGGCCAACGGCGAAGGAGCGTAGGGTAGAGTGGGCCCGGCACCCCCGACCGTCAGCGAAGGAGCTCTCCCGCATGGACGCTCGCCGCCAGCTCCGGCTCGTCCTCCTCAGCTTCCTCATGCTCTTCCTGGAGCTCATGTTGATCCGCTGGGGCGCCGCCAACGTGCTCTACCTCGCCTACTTCACGAACTTCGTGCTGCTGGCGAGCTTTCTCGGCATCGGCGTCGGCTTTCTGCGGTCGCGTTCGCACCGCGGTCACTTCGCGCAGGCGCCGGTCGCCGTCGCGCTCGCGCTCGGTTTCGTCGCGCTGCTGCCCGTCCAGGTCGACTCGGCCAACCGCCTGGTCGGGCTCTTCGGCTGGCGCGCCCTGCCGGTCTGGGTGAGCCTGCCGATCATCTTCGCGCTCGCCACGGCGGCCATGGCGCTGGTCGCCGAGGGCGTGGCGCGCACCTTCGCCACCTTCTCGCCGCTGGCGGCCTACCGCCTCGACATTCTCGGCAGCCTGCTCGGCATCGCGGCCTTCTCGGGCCTTGCGTTCCTGCACGCGCCGCCGGTCGTCTGGGGCGCCGTCGTGGCCGCGGCCTTCGTGCTCCTGCTGCGCGGTCCGCTCGACCAGCGGTCGCTGCGAGCCGCCGAGCTCGAGCCTGGCGAAAGCGGGCCGGCGCGGCGCAGCGCCGGCCGGCCCGTCGGCGCCTCTCGCCTCGGTCCCGTTCAGATCGTGGCCCTGCTCGCTGTCGTGATCGGGCTCGGCGCGGTGTCGCTCGTGCCCGATCAGTACTGGTCGCCCTACTACCAGGTGAGCGTCTCGCGCTCGCCGCACGGGGTCGAGGCGATCAAGGTCAACGGCCTGCCGCACCAGTCGATCTACCCGGTGAGCCTGCTGCGCCGCTCCGGCGCCTTCTACCTCTATCCCTACCGGCACCTCAAGGACCGGCCCCTCGGCGACGTCCTGGTCGTCGGCGCCGGCAACGGCAACGACGTCGCCGTCGCCCTCTCCAAGGGCGCCCGCCACGTCGACGCCGTCGAGATCGACCCGGTCATTCAGGCGATCGGCGCCCGCGACCACACCGATCGCCCCTACCAGGACCCGCGCGTGAGCGTGCACATCGACGACGGGCGCGCCTTTCTGCAGCGCAGCGGCCGCCGCTACGACCTCATCATCTTCGCCCTGCCCGACTCGCTGACGCTCGTCAGCGGGCAGTCCTCGCTGCGCCTCGAGAGCTACCTGTTCACCCTGCAGGCGATGCGCTCGGTGCGGGCCCACCTGCGCGCCGGCGGGGTCTTCACCATGTACAACTACTACCGGCCCGACGTGTTCGACCGCTTCGCCGAGACGATCACCCGCGCGTTCGGCCACCCGCCCAGCATCGACCGCGGACCGGTGAGCTCGGGCCCGCGGCGCCAGGCGGTCCTGACCGTCGGCCGTGCCGCGAGCGACATCGTGAACGCCACGCCATGGGTCGCGCCGGCGCGCGCGCCGGCGATCGCCACCGACGACTGGCCCTTCCCCTACCTCGAGTCGCGCTCGATCCCGCGGTTCTACGTGATCACCCTGTTGCTCATCCTCGCCGCATCGGCCGCCCTCGTGCGGGGTTTCGGCGGCCCCTTCGGACAGATGCGGCC
>DATIYD010000315.1:0-5403 GCA_035517975.1 Thermoleophilia bacterium
CCCACAGGACAGGCAGGCAAACAGACGTGTAGGACTCAAAGGTCGAACCTCCTGGAACGTACCGCGCGCCGTCTGCACCGATCGTGGCAGAGGAGTCAGAAAGACGGCGTCAATGACTCGCGACTGTAGTGGTAAGTGTACGCGCCGGGGCTGCTGACCGCCACCGTCTAGAGCGACGCCGACCGGTGAAGCACCGTGGTGAACGACCCTTGCGAGTTCGACCCGGCCAGCACCAGGCGGTCGTCGCTGCGCCGGTAGTCGAACGACAGCTTCGCGCCGATGCTCTCGGCGAGCTTCTTGATGATCGGGCCCTGAGGGCCGAGCGCGTCGTAGTCGATCACGAGCTTGCCGTCGCTGATCTTGCCGGGCAGCGTCTGGCGCGCGCCGCTCTCATCGACGAACGCGATGGTGAAGTGCGCATCCTGCCGCGTGACGGTCACGCTGGCCGGGGTGACACCGGGATAGGACCAGGTGCCGACGTACTTCTGTGGATCGACCCCGCCGAGCAGGCGCGGCAGCGCGACGACCGCGAGGACCGCGACGACCACCGTGAGCAGAGCGGCTGCGACGATGACACTCGTGCGTCGCGAACCCGAGGGAGCGGCGGGACGGTGGCCCATCGGGGCGGGATTCCACGCGCCCTCGGGGACGATGGGCGGCATGGGGTCGCGCCAGCTCGCCTCTGATTCGAACGGCGACGGAGGCGAGACCACCGGCACCGGCGCCGGCGGTGGCGGCGGCGCGGGGGCGAACCCGGTCGGGGTCCCGCAGGTCGTGCAGTGCGTCGCGGCGTCGCGCACGCTCGTGCCGCACGTGGCACACGATGGCATGGTGGCTCTCCCTCTCGATGATGAAGCCGGTACAGGTATCGGAAACGGGTGAGCCAATCTTAAAATCGACGCTCCCGCGGGGCGCGCCCGTGCACCCGCGAGCTGCGGTCGCTCGGGGCTCTAGCGCTGGCCGGTCTCCCGCCTGAACCTGTCGAGGAAGGCGTCGTAGTCGCGGTCGATGTCGCCGGGCCCGGGCAGGGGCGCGGAGCCGCCGGCGGGGTCGTTGCCGACGGCGTCTTCGTGTCCGGTCGCGTCGTCGGCGGAGTCGTCGGGGACGACGTCGATGTCATCGTCGGGGATCTCGTGGGGGACGTCGTCGGCGGAGTCGTCGGGGACGGCGTCGATGTCGGCCGAGTCGTCGATGTCGGCCGGGTCGCCGGTGCCGTCGTGTTCGGCCATGTCGTCTGAGACGTCGTCGGGCTCCGCGGCGGGTGCGTCGGTGGCGAGCTCGCGTCCCTCGCGGATGTCGACGAGGACGTCGGTGACCCAGGGCTCGGCGTCGCGGTCGCGCAGGCTCATCTCGAGCCGGGCGACCGCGGGCTCTCCGATCTCGACCAGCATCTCGCCGGCCGCGCGCTTGAGGCGCTCGTTGCCGGGCGCCTCGAGCACCTCGATCAGGCCCAGGATCAGGTCGCCCTGCGCCATGGCGTCCATCACCGAGAACGCGTTGGCGGTGCGATCCGGCAGGTCGGGTCGACGCGTGGCGGCCTCGAGCAGAGCACCCACCGCGCCGGCGACCGAGACGATGTCGCGCACGCTGAGCTCCGGCGGCGCGTCGCCCAGGGCAGTCTCGAGCAGGAGACCGACCACGCCCGGGCCGCGCCGCAGGAGTCTCTGTGCTACCTCATGCAGCAGCGAGAAGGTGCCGTCGTCGAGCGGCAAGTCGAGGAGGGCGAGGAGCACCTCGTCGGCGGTGCCGTCGCCGAGCTCGTCGACGAAGTCGGCGAGCTGCTGCTCGGCGTACTCGCGGGCGTCGGCGTCGCCGGTCTCGAGTGCGTCGTCGAACGCATCGACAAGCTGGCGAGCTACGGCGACCTCGGCATCCATGCCGTCATGCTAGCGGGCACGGCGACACTCGTCACGCCGCGCCGCCGAGCGTCAGATCTCGGACTCGCGCGGCGCGCCCGCGGTCGGTATCTCGGCCGGCAGCTCACCGGTCTCGAAGAAGGTCCGATACACCAGCCCGGCGATCACGCCGCCGACGATCGGAAAGACGATGAACACCCAGAGCTGACTCAGCGCCCAGCCGCGCACGAACAGCGCCGGCGCCAGGCTGCGCGCCGGGTTCACCGAGGTGTTGTCGACCGGGATGCTGATCAGGTGGATCAGCGTGAGCGTGAGGCCGATGGCGAGTGGCGCGAGCGCCTTGGGGGCCCGCGGATGCGTCGCTCCGTGGATGATGAGCACGAAGAAGAACGTCAGGACGATCTCGGTCACGATCACGGCGGCCAGCGAGTAGCCCCCGGGCGAGTGGGCGGCGTAACCGTTCGAGCCGAAGCCGCCCGCCAGGCTGAATCCCTTGGCGCCGGTGGCGATCGCGTAGAGCACGGCGGCCGCCGCGATCGCGCCGACGAGCTGGGCGACGATGTAGGCGACCAGGTCGCTCGTCGGGAACCGCTTGCCGGCCCAGAGGCCGATCGACACGGCCGGGTTCAGATGCGCCCCCGAGATCGGGCCGAACGCGTAGGCCATGGTGAGCACCGTGAGGCCGAACGCCAGAGCCACGCCGACGAAGCCGATGCCGATGTTGCCCAGGCCGGGGCCGCCGGCGAACTTGGCGGCCAGAACCGCCGCACCGACACCGCCGAACACGAGCCAGAACGTCCCGATGAACTCAGCCGCGGCGCGTTTGCTCAAAGACATGAGGCCTCCCACTGGACGAGGACGATTGCGTACATACCAACGAGGACAATGCCCGGAGGGCAATGAGACGACGCGAGCCGCCGTTGAAAAAGGTGTGCACCCTCCAGGCTGAGGCTATGCTAGAAACGTAGGTCAAGATCGACCGGACGCGCCGGCCGCCGGAGCGTCCCTGAAGAGGCGCGAGGAATGCCGCTCGGAGGATTCTGCGAGGTCTGCGACCGCTGGGTGTGGCTCACACCGTACGGCGCCTGCGAGAACGGCCATCCGGCCACCGCCGTGCGCGACGTGCAGCAGCTCAAGGCCAGCACGACGACCGGCGTCGTTCCCTACGAGGGCGAGTACGCCCCGTTCGCGCCGGGCAAGGCGCGCTTCCGGTTCTGGTGGCGCCACTCGTTGTGGATCGGCTGGACGTTCACGCTCGGCTTCTTCAACTGGCTCGCCTTCGTCTACATCGGCATCCGGGCCCGGCACGCGGCCTGGACCATCGCCGGCTTTGCCTACCTCGTCCCGCTGATCCTGACGATCGCGTCGTTCGGCTCATCGTTCTTCTCCGGCTTCGTGGCGCTGCAGATCTTCGTGTCGGCCATCTCGGTCGCTCACGCCCTCTACCTGCGGCCCTACTACCGCGCGGTGATGTTCGGCGACGCGCCGCGTACCTCGCTGCCGGCGCCGCCGCAGGACCCGCGCCTGCTGCCGCCGGCCGAGCGTCCGCCGCTGCCCAGGGGCGTCGACGAAGCGGCCGGCGAGGTGATCGTCGCCGCCCGCCGCCAGGTCGACGCCGTGCGCGAGACGGCCGGCGCCATCGGCAAACGCGCCGTGCAGGACAAGGTCGTGCGCCTCTGCGAGACGGCCGACCAGATCCTGAACGAGCTCGCCACGAGGCCTCGCAAGGTCGACTCGGCGCGCGGCTTTCTGACGTACTACCTCGACGCCGCTCAGCGCATCGTCGACGGCTACGCTCAACTGGCCGCGCGGCCCACGAGCTCGCCCGAGATCGCCGCCGCCCTGGCCCGCGCCGAGGCCTCGCTCGACAGCGTCCAGACCGCCTTCGAAGGCCAGCTCGCCAACGTGCTCGAGGACCGCGTGCTTGACCTCGAAAGCGAGATCGAGCTGCTCGAGAAGACCGTCCACATGGACGACTACTACAGCCAGACGGGCGGCCTCGAGACCTGAGGCGGCGCTCCGGCCGGCACCTGCGCTCGCGGGTGTAGACTCGGCGCCAAAAGGGGTCCGGCCGTCGCCGCACGTTCGACGATCGCCCCCACGGGTACACGAGAGCCGAGGTGCGCGACAGCCGAGACCGGGAGACGTGATGACCGACGAGCTCGAGCACGATCAGACTGGGCACGACAGGTCCGTCGAGACCGAGGCGAACCTGCCGGCCGCCCCGGTGGTACCGGCGCCGCCAACGGCCGGCGAGGCCGCCGGCGCGACGGGCGCCGGCGGACCGGTGGCCGGACCGCTGTCCCCCGCCGACGAGGCCAAGGTCGCCCAGATCGCCGGCGACGTCGACGTGACCGACTCCACGTCGGTGATCTCCTACGGACTGCCGGCGCAGAGCCGCATCGCCACCTTCGCCGACTCGCTGCTCGGCGACGTGCGCAACAAGGACGCCGGCGCCGGCGGCGCGGCCCTGAACGACCTGCTCAAGAAGGTCCGCGAGCTCGATATCGACGCGCTCAGCCCGAGCGGCAAGTCGCGGATCCCCATCGTGGGCCGCTTCGGCAATGTCTTCAACCGCTTCGCCACCAAATACCAGAAGGTGGCCGGCAGCATCGACCGCATCGTCGACGCCCTGGAGCGCTCGCGCATGGGTCTGCTCAAGGACATCACGGTGCTCGACAAGATGTACGAGCTCAACCTCGAGTACCTAAAGCAGCTCGACGTCTACATCGCCGCCGGCGAGCAGGTCCTCGAGCACCTGAACACAGAGCGCCTGCCCGAGCTCGAGGTCGAGGCGCGTACGTCGCCCGACCCCATGGCGGCGCAACGCCTGGCCGACTTCCAGCAGGCCGTGACGCGCTTCGAGCGGCGCCTTCACGACCTGCGCCTCACCCGCGTGATCGCGGTGCAGACGGCGCCCCAGATCCGCCTGATCCAGGGCTCCGATCACGATCTGGTCGAGAAGATCCAGAGCTCCATCCTGACGACGGTGCCGCTCTGGAAGAACCAGATCGTGATCGCCATCAGCCTGTACCGCCAGCAGAAGGCGCTCGCCCTGCAGCACCAGGTCGCCGACACGTCCAACGAGCTGCTCGCCAAGAACGCCGAGCTGCTGCGCGAGGGACAGGCGAAGGTCGGGCGCGAGGTCGAGCGTGGCGTGGTTGACGTAGAGACGCTGCGCAAGGTCAACTCCGACCTGATCGCGACCCTCGAAGAGACGATCCGCATCCAGGACGAGGGCCGGCAGCGGCGCCAGCAGGCCGAGGGCGAGATCGTGCAGCTCCAGGGCGAGCTGCGTCAGAAGCTGATCGAGCTGCGCGGCCAGGTGCCCCAGATCTCGCCGCCCGACGAGCCGTTGCTGCCGCGCGGCGAAGGCGGTCAGTTGCCTTAACCCGGCTTCGTCGCGGCTTAACACAGACTTAAACGACCGCGCCGATACTACTCAGCGACCCCCCTCAAGGGCGACCCCAAGCCCTAGACGAGCCCCGTCCCCCGCGGGGCTCGTCCCTTTTTGTGGGGTCGATCGCCTGCCGGACCGCCCACGAGC
>DATIYD010000316.1:0-3101 GCA_035517975.1 Thermoleophilia bacterium
CATCCAGGAGCGCGAGCCGACCTACGTCGAGCTTGCCATCTACTCGCTCATGTGGAGCGAGCACTGCAGCTACAAGCACTCGCGCCCCATCCTCTCGCGCTTCCCCACGAGCGGGCCGCGCATCCTGCAGGGCCCGGGCGAGAACGCCGGCATCATCGACGTGGGCGACGGCTGGGCCGTGGCGATGAAGGTCGAGAGCCACAACCACCCGTCGGCGGTCGAGCCGTTCCAGGGCGCCGCCACCGGCGTAGGCGGCATCGTGCGCGACATCTTCACCATGGGCGCGCGGCCCTGCGTGTCACTCGACTCGCTGCGCTTCGGCGAGATCGACGGCGACGCCAACGCCCGCCAGCGCTTCCTGTTCGACGGCGTGGTGGGTGGCATCGGCTTCTACGGCAACTGCCTGGGCATCCCCACGGTGGGCGGCGAGGTCTACTTCGAAGACACCTACGCGGGCAACTGCCTGGTCAACGCCATGTCGGCCGGTCTCATGCGCGCCGACCAGATCGTGCGCGCCATCGCGAGCGGCCCCGGCAACCACGTCGTGCTGATCGGCTCAAAGACCGGGCGCGACGGCATCGGCGGCGCCTCGGTGCTGGCCAGCCAGGAGTTCGACGAGACCCTCGAAGAGAAGCGCCCCAGCGTCCAGGTGGGCGACCCGTTCACCGAGAAGAAGCTGATCGAGGCCTGTCTCGAGCTGCTCCACCGCCATCTCGTGGTGAGCATGCAGGACCTCGGCGCGGCCGGCCTCACCTCGTCGAGCTCGGAGATGGCCAGCAAGGGCCACGTGGGGCTCGACATCCACGCCGACCGCGTGCCGCTGCGCGAGGCCGACATGGAGCCCTGGGAGATCATGATCTCCGAGAGCCAGGAGCGCATGCTGTCGATCGTCGACCCGGCCCGCCTGGCCGACGTCCGCGAGGTCTGCGAACGCTGGGACCTCGACTGCACCGTGATCGGCGAGGTCACCGACTCCAAGATGCTGCGCATCTACTGGCACGACGAGCGCGTGGCCGACATCCCGGCGCGCCGGCTGGCCGACGAGTCGCCGGTCATCCGCACACCCTCGTTCAAGCCGGCCTACCTTGTCGACGAACCGGTCGCCGTCACCGACTCCTCCTACCCGCCGGCCGCCGACGCCGGCGCCGCCCTGCTCGAGCTGCTCGCGACGCCCAACATCGCCAGCAAGCGCTGGGCCTACGAGCAGTACGACTACATCGTGCAGGCCAACACGGTGCAGATCCCGGGCTCCGACGCCGCCGTGCTGCGCGTCAAGGGCACGCCCCGCGGCATCGCCTTCGTCAACGACTGCAACGGCCGCCACTGCTATCTCGATCCTTACCGCGGCGCCAAGGCGGCGGTCGCCGAGGCGGCCCGCAACCTGAGCTGCACGGGCGCGCTGCCGGTGGCCGTGACCGACTGCCTCAACTTCGGCAACCCCGAGAAGGGCGACATCTACTGGACCTTCGAGCAGGCCGTCGAGGGCATGGCCGAGGCCTGCGAGGCCTTCGACACGCCGGTCGTGTCGGGCAACGTGAGCTTCTACAACGAGAGCTTCGGCAACGCCATCTACCCCACGCCGATGGTGGGCATGCTGGGTGTCATGGACGACGTCACCA
This sequence comes from Thermoleophilia bacterium, assembly GCA_035517975.1. Taxonomy (GTDB): domain Bacteria; phylum Actinomycetota; class Thermoleophilia; order UBA2241; family UBA2241; genus Bog-752. The sequence continues at coordinate 1,620 of DATIYD010000316.1, forward strand.
GGCACTGCGACGCCCGCTTCAAGGCCGAGGGCGACGTCGTCGTCCTGCTGGGCCCGCCCGACTGCGCCTGGCTCGACGGCTCCGAGTACCAGAAGGTGCACTTCGGCCGCGTCGAGGGCCGCGTGCCCGACGTCGACCTGGCCCTCGAGATCGAGCTCCAGCGTGTGCTGCGCGAGGGCATCGCGACAGGCCTGATCAGGAGCGCCCACGATTGCGCCGAGGGCGGTCTCGCCGTCGCGCTGGCCGAGTGCTGCATCGCGAGCGGCACCGAGGGCGGCGCGCTGACGGCGGCTCCGCCGCCGGCGCTCGGCGCCGCCCTCACCCTGCCGGCGAGCGCCCTGCGCGCCGATATCGCGCTGTTCGGCGAAGCCCCCTCGCGCGTCGTCGTCACCTGCGCCCCGGCCGACGCGCCTGCGCTGGCGGCCCTGGCCGCCAAGCTGCCGCTCACCACGCTGGGCAGCGTCGGCGGCGACCGCCTGCGCCTCTCGGTCGACGGCGCGGCGGCGCTCGAGCTGCCGGTCGCCGAGCTCCACGCGGCCTACGAGTCGCTCCCCGAGCGGCTCGCCTGAGCCACCCCATGGCGCACGACCTGCACGACGCCTGCGGTGTCTTTGGCATCTTCGCCCCAGGACGCGACGTCGCGCGCCTCACCTTCTTCGGGCTCTACGCGCTGCAGCACCGCGGCCAGGAGAGCGCCGGTATCGCCGTGGCCGACGAGGGCCAGGTCACCGTGGTCAAGGACATGGGCCTGGTCTCGCAGGTCTTCAACGAGACGGTGCTGGCCGGCCTGACCGGCACGCACGCCATCGGCCACGTGCGCTACTCCACGACGGGCGCGACCGCCTGGCAGAACTCGCAGCCGCTCACCCGCTCGCGCGGCGAGCACACGATCGCCCTGGCCCACAACGGCAACCTTGTCAACACGACCGAGCTGCGCGACGAGCTTCGCAAGCTGGGCATCGACTTCAAGTCGGGCACCGACACCGAGGTCATCACTGCGCTCATCGCCCAGCACGCCTCGAACGACCTGCTGGGCTCCGTGCGCGAGGCGGTGAGCCGCATCCGCGGGGCTTTCTCGGCGGCCGTGCTCACCGGCAAGAAGGTCGTCGGCTTTCGCGATCCCTACGGCGTGCGGCCGCTCTGCCTGGGCGATTTCGAGGGCAACCCCGTGATCTCGAGCGAGTCGTGCGCCCTCGACATCATCGGCGCCGAGCTCGTGCGCGAGATCGAGCCCGGCGAGATCGTCTGGACCCAGGGCGACGGCCAGGTGCGCAGCACCCGCGTCGAGCTGCCCGGCGCCCGGCCGGCCATGTGCATCTTCGAGTTCATCTACTTCGCGCGGCCCGACTCGCGCCTCTACGGCCGCACGCTGGCCGACTGCCGCTTCGAGATGGGCCGCCACCTCGCCATGGAGGCGCCGGTCGAGGCCGACTACGTCATCCCCGTGCCCGACACCGGCATCTCGGCGGCCATCGGCTACGC
>DATIYD010000317.1:0-3783 GCA_035517975.1 Thermoleophilia bacterium
ATCGAGGAGTAGGCGCCCGAGGCCACGCCCACGAGCAGGGCGAAGGCGAAGTCCTTGAGGGTCGAGCCGCCGAACAGGAGCAGGCAGACGACCGGGATGAGGGTCATGAGGGTGGTGTTCATCGACCTGGTGAGCGTCTCCCAGATCGAGCGGTTGACCATGTCGCCGTAGGGCACGCGCGACATCTTGGGCGCGTTCTCGCGGATGCGGTCGAAGACGATGACGGTGTCGTAGAGCGAGTAACCCAGGATGGTGAGCACCGCGGCGATGGTGTCGGTGGTGACCACCCGCCCGGTGAGCGAGTAGATGCCGATCACGATGAAGAGGTCGTGGAACTCGGCCACGATCGCCCCGACCGCGAACTTCCAGGAGAAGCGCAGCGAGATGTAGATGAGGATCAGCACGAGGGCGATGCCGATCGCCTTGTACGACGAGGTGACGACCTCGCGACTGAAGGTGGCGCCGACGGTGTTGATGTTCCAGTCGACCCCCCCGTTCGTGGTGGGTGCGATCGTGTAACGCTCGTTCAGCGCCTTCTGCAGGGCGAGCTGCTGATCGGCCGACAGGCTGGTGGTCGAGATCTGGAAGGTCGTGCCGCCGTTGCGCGATTGGACCTGCTGGATGACGGCGTCGGCGTAGCCCTGGCCGGCGACGACGGCGCGCACCCCCGCGGTGGTCGCCGGCTTGACGAAGGTCGTCTCGATACGCGTGCCCGACTTGAACTCGAGCCCGTAGTTGAAGCCCTTCGCGGGGTTGCCGCCGCCGCGCACGAACATGCTGAGCAGGCCGATCGCGATGACGGTGCCGGAGAGCGTGAACCACAGGTACTTGTGGCCCATGTAGTCGAACGAGTAGATCTTGCGAAACCAGGCCATGTCCTACTTCTTCTTCTTTCGGGCTGTCGAGGTGCGCCGCTTGGCCGGACGCGCGGGGCGGCTGGGGCTCGTGGTCGAGGTGACGCCGGCGATGTCGCTCGCCGCCGCGGGGCGACCGTCGCCCGGGGCGACCGGGCGCCGCCGTGGGCGCCGGCCGGCGTCGCCGTCGTCGGCGAGCGCGTGGATGTCGGCGGCCTTGACGCCCATGAACGCCGGGCGGTTGAAGAAGGAGAAGTCGGACAGCAGGCCGAGCAGGGCCCGCGTGGCGACCACTGCCGTGAACATGCTGACCAGCACGCCGAGGATCAGCGTGAAGGCGAAGCCCTTGGGCTGCGCCGAGGCGAACTCGAAGATCACGGCCGCCGTGAGGAGCGTCAGCACGTTGGCGTCGAGGATGGTGCGAAAGCCGCGCGCGTAGCCCGAGTTGACCGCCGAGCGCACCGTGCGTCCGCGGCGCACCTCTTCCTTGATGCGTTCGAAGATGACGACGTTGGCGTCGGCCGCCACCCCGATCGTCAGGATCATGCCGGCGATGCCCGGCAGCGTCAGGGTGACGGGGATGGCGTTGAACAACCCGAAGAGCAGCACGCCGTAGATGATGAGCGCGATGTCGGCGACCAGACCGAGGAACCGGTAGTAGAAGATCATGTACAGCAGGATCAGGCCGAGCCCGGCGATGCCGGCGATGAGCGCCTGGTGCAGGGAGTCCTTGCCGAGGGTGGCCGAGACCTCCTGGCTTTCGATCTGGTGCAGGGTGACCGGCAGGGCGCCGGTGTTGATCACCAGGGCGAGGTCTTTGGCTTCCTGGATCGTGAAGTTGCCGGTGATCTCGGCGCTCGTGCCCTGGATGCCGTCGGGGTTCTGCTTGTAGTCGACGATCGGATCGGACTCCATCTGGTTGTCGAGCACGATGGCGAAGCTCTGGTTGACGCCGGTGATCTGGCCGGTGGTGGCGAGATCACGCGTCACCTGGCCGAACTGCTTGCCGCCCTTGCTCGTGAAGTCGATCAGCACGTTGGGCCGGCTGCGCTGGTCGAAGTTCTGCGACGACTTCGAGATGGCGCTGCCGGTCATGGCCGGCGGCAGCGTGTAGATGAAGTACAAAGGCGTCGTGTTGTTGCCGTACTTGCCGGGCTGCGCGACCACGGTGAGGTACTCGGTCGAGGTCTCGCCCTTGGCCAGCTTGTCGAGCTCGGTCTTGGCCCCCTTGGGCAGCGGGATCAGCGGGGCGGTCTCGGCCGTCTTGACGGCCGCCGCGAGACTGTCTTCGGGGCCGGCCACGCGCTGCTTGCCGTCGTTGAAGAACTGCAGCTGGGCGGTCTGTCCGACGGTGCGCACGGCCTGGTCGACGTTCTTGATGCCGGGCAAGGCGACCGAGATCTGGTCGGCGCCCTGCACCTGCACGGCCGCCTCGCTCACGCCCAGCCCGTTGACGCGACGGTTGATGATGCCGATCGTCTGGTCGAGCTGGTCGCGGCTGGGCACGGTGCCGTTGGGTAGCGCGGCCTTGTAGACGATCTCGAGGCCGCCCTGCAGGTCGAGGCCGAGGTGGGTCTTCTTGCCGAACGGATAGATGTAGAACGCCGAGACGACGAGCAGCGCCGCGACGACGAGCAGGATGAGGATGTTTCTCTGCTTGTGGTGTTTCATCAGTCAGGGACGGGGCTCACCCGGAGCCCGTCAAGCGCAACAGCATAGAGAATCGGCAGCCCGAATGCAATCGGCCGCGAGCGGGCCGCTCACCACAGTTTACCTGCAAATGAAGCCTTTTGTGGCAAAGAGGGCGGCGCTGCCGCCCGCGCGCCGTCAGTGATCCTTCAGGAAGCTCGGGATGTCGAGCACGTCGTCGCTCACCTCGAACGACGGCTTGGGCTCGGCGCCGAAGATGTCGGGCGCGGTCGTGGCCGCCTTCTGCGCCGGCGGCCGCGCCTCGCCCGAGCGGGGGCCGTCGAAGCCGGTGGCGATGACGGTGACCCGCACCTCGTCGCCGAGCGACGGATCGACCACGGCGCCGAAGATGATGTTGCAGTCGGCGTCGGCCGCGCTCGAGATGATCTCGGCGGCCTCGTTGACCTCGAAGAGGCCGAGGTCGCTGCCGCCGGTGATGTTCAGCAGGATGCCCATGGCGCCCTCGACGCTGGCCTCGAGCAGCGGCGAGCTGATGGCCGCCTTGGCGGCCTCGACGGCGCGGTTTTCGCCGCCGGCCACCCCGATACCCATGAGAGCAGAGCCGGCATCCTTCATGACGGTGCGCACGTCGGCGAAGTCGAGGTTGATCAGGCCGGGCACGGTGATCAGGTCGGTGATGCCCTGCACGCCCTGGCGCAGGACGTCGTCGGCGACCTTGAAGGCGTCGATGATCGACGTGCGGCGCTCGACGACCTGCAGCAGGCGGTCGTTGGGGATGATGATCGCGGTGTCGACCTTCTCGCGCAGCTCGCGGATGCCGTCCTCGGCCTGGCGGGCGCGGCGTTTGCCTTCGAACATGAAGGGCCGCGTCACCACGCCGACCGTGAGCGCCCCGAGCTCCTTGGCGAGCTCCGCGATCACCGGCGCGGCGCCGGTGCCGGTGCCGCCGCCCTTGCCGGCCGTGACGAACACCATGTCGGCGCCCTTGATGGCGTCGCGCAGCTCGTCCTTGCTCTCGACCGCGGCCTGGTAGCCGATGTCGGGGTTGGCCCCCGCTCCGAGGCCCCTCGTGATCTTGCTGCCGATGTGGATCTTGACGTCGGCGTCGCACATCTGCAGGGCCTGGGCGTCGGTGTTGACGGCGATGAACTCGACCCCGCGCAGGCCGGCATCGACCATGCGGTTGACCGCGTTCGTGCCGCCGCCGCCGACGCCGACGACCTTGATGACCGCGAGGTAGTTGCCCGAAGACTCGATCATGGGGACCTAACCCTCCTGT
>DATIYD010000318.1:0-2600 GCA_035517975.1 Thermoleophilia bacterium
GCCGGCCTCTCCTGCGCCTACGAGCTGGCCCGCAAGGGGTACGCGGTGGTCGTCTTCGAAGAGGCGGACGGTCCCGGCGGCCGCGCCCGCGAGCTCGGCGACCGCGAGCTGCCGGCGGCCGAGCTTGCCACCGACTGCGCCGTGGTCATGGCGACCGGCGCCGATCTCGTACCCTTCACCCGTGTGCAGCTCGAGCATCCCACCTTGCCGAACGCCCTCGCCGAGCTCGCTCCCGGCGTCGACGCCATCTTCCTGGCCATGGGCGCCGCCGAGGCCGACGCCGGGGCCGCCCTGGGCTACGAGCTCGACGAGCGCGGACGGATCGCCGTCGATCCTGTCACTCTGGCGACAAGCAAGCCGACCATCTACTGCGGCGGCAGCATCCTGCGACCCGACGAGCCCTGGTCGCCGATCACCTCGATCGCCGACGGCCGTCGGGCCGCCCTGTCGATCGAGCGTCAGCTCCAGAAGGTGTCGCTCGGCGGCTCGCGCGGCGACCGCGGCGCGTACGCGACGAACCTGGTCGTCAACCTGAGCGAGATCACCTCCGAGGCGCCCCGCGAGCCGGTCGAGCCGGCGCGCGGCTACGCACGAGCCGAGGCCATCGACGAGGCCGACCGCTGCCTGCAGTGCGAGTGCCTCGAATGCGTCAAGGCCTGCGCCTACCTCGAGGCGTTCGGCGCCCACCCCGGTCTCTACGCGCGTCGCATCTACAACAACCTGACCGTGACGATGGGCCGCGGCTCCCGCTCGCTCAACCGCATGATCGACTCGTGCAGCCGCTGCCGGCTGTGCTACGAGGTCTGCCCGACCGATCTCGACATGGCCGAGGTGATCCGCGACGCGCGGCGCGAGATGGTTCGCCAGAACCGCATGCCGGCGTCGGCCTTCGGCTTCGCCCTGCGCGACTTCGAGCTCGCCACGAGCGACCAGTTCGTCCTGGCCCGCCACGCGCCCGGCACGCAGGCAAGCGAGGCGGTCTTCTTCCCGGGCTGCCAGCTGGCCGCCTCAGACCCTGAAGGCGTCGAGCGGATCTACGGCCACCTGCGCGAGCGCCTCTCGCCGGCCACCGGGCTCCTGCTCGGCTGCTGCGGCGCGCCGGCCGACTGGGCCGGCCGCGACGACCTCGCCGAGGCCGCCCTGGTCGCCCTGCGCGCCCAGCTCGAGAGCCTCGGCGGCCCGCGCCTGATCCTCGCCTGCACGACCTGCGAGACGATGTTCGCCGGGCGCCTGCCCGGCGTGGAGACGGTCTCGCTGTGGGAGGTCCTGCGCGACGCCGGCCTGCCGGCGGGGGCGGCCGGCGCGGCGGCCGGCCGCCGTCTGGCCGTGCACGACGCCTGCACGGCGCGCTACCAGACCACGGTCCAGGACGCCGTGCGCGACGTGCTTGCCGCCTGCGGCGCCGAGGTCGAGGAGCTCGGCCTGTCGCGCGAGCGCACCGAATGCTGCGGCTTCGGCGGGCTCATGCTCTACGCCAACCCCGAGATGGGCGAGCGCGTCGCCGAGCGCCGCACGGGCACGTCGGAGGCCGACTTCGTGGCCCACTGCGCCATGTGCCGTGACCGCTTCGCCGGCCGCGGCAAGCCCACCGTCCACCTGCTCGACCTGGTGCTCGGCCGCGACTACGACGAGCGCGCGCGCCGTCGCGGCCCGCTGCTCACGCAGCGGGCCGAGCAGCGCGCGCGTCTCAAGCGGCGGCTGCTCGCCGACCTCTGGGGCGAGCCGACGGGCGACGGCGCCTGGCGCGACCAGCTCATCCTCACAGCCGAGGTCGAGCAGCTCCTCGAGGACCGCTTCATCCGGCCCGCGGAGGTCCAGCAGACGATCGCCCACGGCGAGGCGACCGGGCGGCGCTTCGTCGAACCGGCCACCGGACACCTGCTGGCCAGCCACGGCATCGGGTCGGTCACGTACTGGGTCGAGTACAGCCGCGACGGCGATCGTTTCGTCGTGCACGGCGCCTACAGTCATCGTATGGAGATCAAGCCGCCGCCGTGGATCGAGGCCGATACCCTCGACGACGACGACGGACGGGGCTGGCGCTGCGCGCAGGGCGACCATGCCCTCGCACCGCGGGTGGTGACCCTCTCCTACCTCGTGGCCGGCGTGCCCGTGAAGCTGCCGACGTGTCTCGAGCACGGCCTCGTGCTGGTCTCCGAGCCGCTTGCCACCGGACGGATGCACGAGGTCGAGCTCGCCCTGGAGGACAAGTGAGGCGCGCATGGAGCTGATGCGACGCCTCTACGACGAGTCGCTCGAGCTCGCCGAGGCCGCCACCGTGACCTCGCTCACCGTCGGCCTGGGGTACACGGCGGTGGCGACGAGCGCCGACGATCTCGGCCTCTCCTACACCTGGATTGAGGGTCGCGAGCGGCGGTCCTACGCGAACGGCTACCGCGATGTCGAAGGCCAGCGCGCCGTCGTGCTGCTCGAGCGCCTCTTGAGCGACGATCCCTTTCAGCGCAGCGTCGGGCTCGCGACCGTGAACGCGCTGCACCGGCGCCGGGCGCGCGAGTACGACGACGACGACGGGTCGCCGCTGAGTCGTTCGTTGCAGCTCGTGGGCATCGGCTCCGGCACGCACGTCGCCATGGTCGGCT
>DATIYD010000319.1:0-5788 GCA_035517975.1 Thermoleophilia bacterium
CCGGCGAGCCGTCGAGGGTCACGAGGATGCGCCCGAAGAGAGTCATCGTCAGAGGCCTTTCGGAAAGAAGGTCTGGTAGAGCAGGAACACGTTCAGCCCGATGATGATAGCCGCTAGCAGCCAGCCCAACACCATGGTCCGGCTGCCCGAGCGCATCTCGCCCATGACGCTGGCGCGGCGGGTCAGCACGAGCAGCGGGATGATGGTCAGCGGCAACTGCAGGCTGAGCACGACCTGGCTCAGGATCAGGGCCCGATAGGCGTTCAGTCCGATCATGATCAGCAGCACCGCTGGAGCGGCCATCACCACCATGCCGAACCGGTACAGGCGGCTGTGCGGGTCTTCCGGCCGGCCCAGATAGCCGGTCACGACGTTCGCGGTGGCAAGCGACGAGGTGATCGACGACGACAGGCCGGCGACCAGCAGCGCGAGGCCGAAGATAAGCTGCGAGGCCGGGCCGACCAGCGGCCGCAGCGTGGCCGACGCCTGCTGGATACTGTCGACCGTGATGCCGTGCGAGTAGAACACCGCCGCGGCCACGAGGATCATCGCCGAGTTGACGAGCCAGCCCATGCCCATCGAGAGCGAGGTGTCGATCAGCTCAAAGCGCATGAGCCTCGTCTGGTCGTCGCCGCCGAAGTCCCACTCGCGCGACTGGATGGTGTTCGAGTGCAGGTAGATGTTGTGCGGCATGACGATCGCCCCAAGCATGCCCATGGCAACGACGATGCTGCCGGCCGGGAAGGTCGGCACGATCCAGTCGCGGGCCGCCACGCCCATGTCTGGCTTCACGATGAAGATCTCGACGATGTAGGCGGCGGCGATGAAGGCCAGAAAGACGATGATGAGGCGCTCGAGCCGATCGTAGCGTTGGCCGATGATCGCCGTCACCACGAGCGCCAGCGTGAGCGGCGCCCCGACCACGAGCGGGATGTGGAACAGGATCTCGAAGCCGAGCGCCCCGCCGAGGATCTCGGCGAGGCTGGTCGCGATCAGGGCCGGCACCATGGTGCCGCCGAAGAGCACGACGAGCGGCCGCGAGAAGTGATTGCGGACGTTCACCGCCAGTGAGGCGCCGGTCACGATGCCCAGGCGCGCCGAGACGTGCTGCAGGAAGATCAGCATGAGCGTGGAGAGCGAGATCACCCAGAGCAGCGCGTAGCCGAACTGGCTGCCGCCGGCCAGGTTGGTCGCCCAGTTGCCCGGGTCGATGAAGCCGATGGTGACGATGAAGCCGGGGCCGAGGTAGCGGAGCAACTCGCGCGAGAACAGGTCGGAGACGAAGCCACGCCTGGCCGATGCGGGGCTGCGCCCGCCGGATGCCGGGCTGCGCCTCTCGGACACCATGCTGGGCTTCAGGTCTCCTCCTTTGGCTCGTCTCGCGGCTTGACTCTACCCGATTTGTCCGGGTGGCCCGCTCGGTCGCGCGCCGCCATGCCCCGGCGCCGGCGTCTGGCGCCCGTGCCAGACGCCGGCGCCGGCATCGGCATCGCCATCGGGGCACTGGTTGCCGTCGTGGCCGTTTGCCGCTAACATATGAACATCTGTTCATGTGTTCACAGGAGACGGACCGGCACGATGGCCCAGGCAAGCAACGCCCGACGACCAGACGACACGGTGGTCGACGTCGCCGACGCCTCGCGCGTCGCGGCCGTCTTTCGCGTGCTCGGCGACGCCAGCCGCTGCCGGCTCGTGTACGCCCTTCTGCGTCACGACGAGATCAGCGTCGGCGACCTGGCGGCGACCCTCGCCATGAGCGAATCGAACGTCTCGCACCATCTCTCGGTGTTGCGGGCTCACGGCCTGGTGCGGTTTCGCCGCGAGGGCAAGCAGATCTTCTACGCGCCCGACGACGAGCACATCCGTCTGCTGCTCGACCTGACCCTCACCCACGTGCGTCACGGCGACGCCGCCGGGGCCGACGGCGGGGGAGTGTCGTGACCACGACGCTGCTCGATCTGCCGGTCGTCCTGCCGCGCGGCGCCGAGTGCACGGAGTGCGTCGAGGAGTTCGGCGACGAGCTCAAGCGGCTGCGCGGCGTGCGCGGCGTGACCGCCGACGTGACGCGCGGCCTGCTGCACGTGACCTTCGACAACCGGCTCCTGGCCTACGACGACCTGACCCGCGACGCGCGCCGCATCGGCGCGGCGGCGCATTGCGCCGCGCATTGCCCGCGCGACGCTCACGGCGAGTGCGGCTGCGAGCTCGTGCTCGACCCGAGCGCCGCCGACCGCTACGAGCAGCGCCTGGCACACGTCACCGGCCTCGACTGCGCCGACTGCGCCCTCAAGCTCGAGGGCGCGCTGCGGCATACCGAGGGCGTCGTCAGCGCCACGACGAGCTTCGGCGCGGCGACCCTGAAGGTGGTGTTCGACCCCGGCGAGATCGCCTACGGCGCGGTCCTCGAGCAGGTCCGCCGGCTGGGCTACGACACCCTCGAGGGGCGCCAGGCCCGCGACGCCGCTCGCGCGCACGCCGGCCACGACGCCCACGCGGACCGCGAGCACGACGGCCACGACCATGCCGCTCACGATCACGACGCACCCGTCGCGAGCGCCGGAACCGCCGGCGCGCGGACCCTGCTCGGCGACACCCGCACCACGCTCACGGCGATCGCCGGCGTGGCGGTGGCGGCCGGCTTTGCCGCCGAGGCCTTCGCCCCGGCGCTCGCGCCGTTCCTGTTCGCGGCGGCCATGGCAACCGGCGGCGCCCTCACGGCCCGCGCCGCCTGGTACTCGCTGCGGGCGCGCTCCATCGACATGAACGTGCTGATGACGATCGCCGCCATCGGCGCGGCCGCCATCGGCCAGTGGAGCGAGGCCGGCCTCGTCGTCTTTCTCTTCTCGCTCGGCAATCTGCTGCAGTCGCTGACCATGGAGCGCACGCGCCGCGCCGTGCGCGACCTGGTCGGGCTCGCGCCCAGGGAGGCGCGCGTCGTCGACGGCGACCACACCCACACGGTCGCCGCCGCGGTCGTGGTCCCCGGCGATCTCGTGCGCGTCCTGCCGGGCGAGCGTCTGGCGGTCGACGGCCACGTGGTCGACGGGCAGGCCGGCGTCGATCAGTCGCCGGTCACCGGCGAATCGATGCCCGTCGGCAAGACGGTCGGCGACGATGTCTTCGCCGGCTCGATCGTCCAGGGCGGCACCCTCACCGTGCGCGCCACGACGAGCGTCGCCGACAACACGATCGCCAAGATCATCCACCTGGTCGAGGAGGCGCAAGCCCAGCGTGCCCCGCTGCAGACGTCGATCGACCGCTTCGCGGCCAAGTACACGCCGATCGTGGTCGCGGCCGCTGCCGGCGTGGCCCTGCTGCCGCTGCTCCTGGCCGGTCAGTCGTTCAGCACCTGGTTCTACCGCGGCCTCGCGCTGCTCATCATCTCCTGCCCGTGCGCCCTCGTGATCTCCACCCCCGTGAGCTTCCTGGCGGCGCTCGGCGCGGCCACACGACGCGGCGTGCTGATCAAGGGCGGCGCCTATCTCGAGCAGGCCGGCTCGTTGCGTGCGATCGCCTTCGACAAGACCGGCACGCTGACCACCGGCACGCCGCGCGTGACCGACGTCGTGTCGCTGAACGGCGACGGCGGCGAGCGGGTGCTGGCTCGCGCGGCGGCCGTCGAGGGCGCGAGCGAGCATCCGCTCGCGCGCGCCATCGTCGACGAGGCGGAGCGGTTCGACGGCCACGGCGAGTCGGCGCGCTATAAGGTCACACGGTTTCGCGCGATCGAGGGCAAGGGCGTGCGGGCCGATCTCGACGGCGAGACCGTGCTGGTCGGCAAGGCCGAGCTCTTCTTCGACCGCGGCGCGCTGCCGGCGACGCCCGGCCGTGACGGTCTGTTCACCGCCGAGCTGCAGCGGCTCGAGCTCGAGGGCAAGACGGTGGTCGTGATCGGCACGCCCGATCGGGTCGACGGGCTGATCGCCGTCGCCGACGCCATCAGGCCCGAGGCGCGGGCGGCGGTGGCGTCGCTGCGCCGCCGCGGCGTGCGACACGTCGCCCTGCTCACCGGCGACAACCAGGCGACCGCCACGACGATCGGCCGCGAGGCCGGCGTCGACGAGGTGCGCGCCGGGCTGCTCCCCGAGCAGAAGGTCGATGCCGTCAGGGGTCTTGCGGCACGCCACGGCGCCGTCGCCATGGTCGGCGACGGCGTGAACGACGCGCCGGCCCTGGCCGCCGCGACCGTCGGCATCGCGATGGGCGTCGCCGGATCCGACGCGGCCCTCGAGACGGCCGACATCGCCCTCATGAACGACGACCTCGCCGCCCTGGCTGCGACCATCCGCCTGTCACGGGCCACGACCCGCGTCATCCGCGAGAACATCGCCCTGGCGATCGCCGTCAAGGCGGTGTTCCTCGTGCTTGCCCCGCTCGGCCTCGTCACGCTCTGGATGGCCGTCTTTGCCGACATGGGCACGTCGCTGCTCGTGATCGGCAACGGCTTGCGCCTGCGCCTCGCCGGCCGAACCGGCGGCGACGTGCGGTAGGCGCGGCGAGGTGCGAAAAGACGTGCGGCACCGCGGCAGGTCGTGACGGCAGAGTGGTGCGATGGGCTCGGACGGGGCGCCGTGCATGCGCCGTGGTGCGGCAGGTCGCGGCTCCCCTTTCAGCGTTCGAAGGCTCCGGCCAAGGCCGGCGCCGCCTTCAGGCAGCTACACCGCTTCGGTCGGCCTGCTCCAGGACGTCGTACAGCACCTCATAGGGACCGGTCGTGAGGATCGAGGCAAGCAGCGCGTAGACGCGGCCGAGCGCCTCGCCGCGATAGAACTCGTCGTGACCCTCGAGCGATTCCCACTCGGTCTGCACCACGTAGTGGACGGCACCGAGCTCACCCTCGCGCAGCTCGTCGTGCAGGGCGCTCCCGATCGGCGACATGCCGAACGAACGCAGCACGCGGTGAGCCTGATGGCCGGTCGCCGCGCGCAGGATCCCGTCGAGGTCGTGCAACGCGGTCTCCGCCCGGTGTTCGGTGCCCTTTCTGACGCTGAATACCGTCTGACCGACGATCATAAGGTGTAACTCCTTCATGAAGAGTGCTTACGTGCCTGTACTTGCCCGCTGCAACGTGAGTTGGAACGCCGGGGTGCGCTGCGGCGTGTGGAGGATGTCGAGGCGGGTGGGCCGGCCGGCCGCAAGCGCGACTGGTCGGCGGCGGGCGTGACGGGCCCACCGCGGCGACGGCGATGGACCCGAGGTCGTCCGCTCTAGCGGGCGACCGTGCGCAGGGCGGCGACCAGAGCCGCCGGCTTGACGGCAGCCGTGCCGGCGTCGGCCGTCCAGACGATCTTGCCGGAGCGATCGACGATGGCGGCGTAGGAGCGCACGCGAGCCGCACCGGCGTCGTAGGCGCCGAACGAGCGCGCGACCGTGGCCTCGGGGTCGGCCAGCAGGGGAAACTCGGCGCGCTCGGCCTGGGCGGCCAGGGCGCGCGTCGCCGCGGCGTCGCCGTGCACGATGCCGACGAGCTGGCCGCGCTGACCCCAGAGCTGGTCGGCGACGCCGCTCAGGGCGCTCACCGAGGCGGCCGCGGCCGGATCGGCGCCGAGAAAGACGATCACCGGGAACCAGTCGCCGCGGTACTGGGCAAGCGAGACCTGGCTGCCGTCGTGCGCGGTCAACTCGAACCTGGGGGCCTCGCGCCCCACGCCGAAGGTGTTGCCCACGTCCGCTGACCTCCGCTCGCTACGACTTCGCCGATCAAAGGACCGCCCGCTCGGCCGTGGCCGGCGCCGGCGGCGTCATGTTCCTGGCGAGTCTACACGAAGTCGGCGACGCGCCGCGCGAG
>DATIYD010000320.1:0-2605 GCA_035517975.1 Thermoleophilia bacterium
TCGCGAGCAGCTCGACGCTCTCCGCGTCGAAGGGCGCCGAGAGGAACTCGATACCGCGCTCGCGGCAGTGGTCGGCGAGGCGGCGATGGTCGTCGGCCGAGAGCTCGAGCGCCGCGAGCATGGCGAGCTGACCGGCGCTCGAGCCGGTCGTCTCGCGCTGGTAGGCGGCGCGGGGAGCGGCGGCCGTCGCCAGCGAGCGGGCGCGGAAGCTCTGGAACTTGACGGCGTCGGCTCCGGCCGCCGCGGCCGCGTCGACCAGCTCGAGCGCGGTGGAAAGCGAGCCGTTGTGGTTGACCCCGGCCTCGGCGATGACGAACACGTGGGCCGCCGGGCCGCTCATCGCTCCACGCTCGTCGTTTGCCCGTTCGTCGCTCATCGCCAGCCGCTCGCCGGTCACCCGTCGACGCGGGCCGGCACGCCCACAGCCAGGGCTCCGGAGGGCACGTCGGCGACCACCGCGGCGCCGGCGCCGACCACGGCGCCCGCGCCGATGCGCACGCCCTGCACGACCGCGGCCCCGGTGCCGACCAGCGCGTCGGCCCCGACCTCGACGGCGCCCGACAGGGCGGCCCCCGGCGCGATGTGCGCGAAGGCGCCGACCAGGCAGTCGTGATCGACCACGGCGTTGCTATTGACGATGGCGCCCTCGCCGATCCGGGCGCCCGGCCCGACCAGGGCGCCGCTTGCGACAAACGAGCCCGGCGCCAGCGTGGCGGTGGCCGCGACGCTGGCCCGCGGGTGCACCACCGCCGGCAGGTCGAAGCCGATCTCGTGCGCGACGGCGTGCAGCCGCCGGCGCAGCGCCGTGTCGCCGACGGCTCCCACGCCGATCGCGGCGGCCGTGACGCCGCTTGAGCGCAGCGCCGGCGCGGCATCGTCGCCGTCGACCGGCACGCCGTCGATCTCTCCTTCGAGCGCCGGGTCGAGCACGACCACCGGCTCGTAGGCGCCGCCCGCGCGCAGCGCTTCGATCACGACGCGACCGTGGCCGCTGCCCCCGTAGACGACGATCGCGCTAGCCACGCTCGGCCTCGCCGAAGCGATCGAGCATGTGGCGCAGGGGATCGAGCGAGCCCATGTCGAGCCAGGCTCCCTCGGACACCGGGTAGACGCCCAGGCGGCGGCCCCGGGCGAGCAGCGTCTCGATCAGGTCGTTCATGTCGCAGGGCACGCCGCGCGGCACGTCGGCCAGCACCCGCGGCTCGATCACGTAGAGACCGGTCGAGACCAGGTGATCGTAGGACGGCTTCTCGGTGATGCCGACGAGACGGCCGCCCTCGCCGACCTGGCACACGCCGTACGGCACGGTGAACTGCTTCATCGAGGCCACCAGCGTGAGGTCGTCGCCGCTGTCGCGATGGGCTCGCAGCAGGCTCTCGTAGTCGGTCTCGACCAGCACGTCGCAGTTGGAGAGGAAGAAGGTCTGGTCGAGGCGGCCGGTCAGCAGCGAGAGGGCGCCGACCGTGCCAAGGGGTTCGGGCTCGACGACGAACTCGACGCTGTAGGGCGCCTCGAGGTCGGCGAAATAGGCGCGGATCAGGTTGGCCTTGTGGTTGAGCATGAGCAGGAAGTCGCGACAGCCCCACTCGGCGAAGCGCTCCATGACGAGTTGCGCGATCGGCGTGTCGCCGATGGGCACGAGCGGCTTGGGCAGCACGTCGGTATAGGGGGCGAGGCGCGTGCCGCGGCCGCCGGCCATGATCACCACCGGCAGTCCCAGCGCGCTGCGCCTGATGCCGGGGCGCCCTTCGATCAGGTCGTGCCACCACACGGCGTCGACGACGCGCCCGTCACGGTCGACGACCGGCAGGCACTCGAAGCGTCCCTCGCTCATGAGGCGCTCGGCGGTCTCGCGCCGATAGCCCTGCTCGAGCACGTGCGGCTGGGCGTTCATGGCGGCGCTCACCGGATCGTCGAGGGTGCGTCCGGCGATGATCCAGCGTCGCATGTCGCCGTCGGTCGCCACGCCGCGCAGCGTGTCGTCGTCGTCGGTCACCAGGACGATGCGGCCGCCGCTTTCGTCCATCCGTCGCAGGGCGTCGCCGACGGTGTCCGCGGGTCGTACCACGATCGCGCGCACGCGAGGTTCCATCAGGCCGCCCTCCCGATCGCGAGGATGGCCGTGGCCACGCGCGCGACGTCCGCTTCGTCCAGGTCGCTCGAGCACGGCAGGTTGAGCACGCGCGCCCAGAAGCGCGGCGCGCGCTCGATGCGCCAGGCCGTGCAGCCGGCGAACGGACGCTGTTCGTGCAGCAGCCCCCACACCGGGCGCGACTCGATGCCGCGCTCGGCCAGGGCGTTCATCAGCGCCTCGCGGTCGCAGCCGAACTGTTCGGCATCGACCAGCACCGAATGGAACCAGTGGTTGGGCGCGGTGCCTGGCTGCGAGCCGACGAGCGTGACGCCCGGCACGCCGGCCAGCAACTCGCGGTAGAGCTCATGAGAGCGGCGCTTGACGGCGATGAAGCCGGCGAGCTGCTCGAGCTGGGCGAGGCCGATGGCGGCGGCCACGTTGGTGAGCCGGTAGTTCCAGCCCGTCTCGTCGTGCACGAAGCGCCGCGTGTCGACCTTGGCCTGGGTGGTCAGGTGGCGCACCCGGGCGGCG
>DATIYD010000321.1:0-3158 GCA_035517975.1 Thermoleophilia bacterium
ACCATCGACAACAACCTCTACTTCGGCGGCAGCACCACGAGCCCGGGGGCTTGGCCCGATGCCGCGGCCCCCTTTGCCGATCCTCAGCTCGTGGACCCTCCTCGCGACCTGCACATCGCGTCCACCTCTCCCGCAATCGACCGGGGCGTCGGCGTGGACGCCGGCCCTCTCGACATCGATGGCCGGGCACGGGTCCAGGGCCCGGCCATCGACCTCGGGGCCGACGAAGTCCGTTGAATCGGAGCTGAAGCCAAAGCCATGGATGTGACGGTCAAGTACTTCGCGACGATCAGGGCATGCACCGGCGAGTCGGAGCGCCGCCTCAACGGTGCGCCGGCCGACCTGCGCGAGTTGCTCACGGCACTCACGCGGCTCTACGGCTCTTCTTTTCGCGGCGCCGTGCTCTCGGGCGTCGAGCTCAGCGAGGCGGTCATCATCCTGGTCAACGGCCGCAACGTACGCTATCTCGGAGGCCTCGACGCGCCCCTTGCGGCCGATGACGAAGTCTCGATCTTCCCGATGGTGGGCGGCGGCTGACCCGTGCTCTGCGTGCCCGTGTAACGCCGCGACCGACGGCGGACAGACATGGGGTAGAGTCGAAGGTGGCGAGGGGGAGGCCATGGCAGGCGATCGGCAGACGCCCGAAGAGCGGTTCACGCGCCTCTTCGACGCTCACTATGCCGCCGTGCGCGCCTACGCGTGGCGTCGCGGGCCCGACTCGGCCGACGACGTCGTCGCGGAGACCTTCACCATCGCCTGGCGACGCTTGGGCAGCGTGCCCGCCGAGCCCCTGCCATGGCTGATCGGCGTGGCGCGCAACGTGCGCCGCAATCTCGAACGCGGCGAGCGGCGCCGCCGTGCACGCGAGCCCGACTGCGTCGATGCCGTCGTGGCGCCGTCGTTCGCCGGCGCGCTCGAGGCCGCCGCCGTGCTGCGCACCGCCCTCGAGGGGTTGCCGGCCGGCGATCGCGAGATCCTGCTGCTGGTCGCCTGGGAGGGACTCGACCGGGCCGGCCTGGCCGCGGCTCTGGGCTGCTCGGCGGCGACGGCGGGGGTCCGTCTGTTCCGCGCCCGACGGCGGCTGGCGGCGGCGCTCGCTCTGGCCGAGGGGCAGGAACCGCGGCTTGCCGCGGTACAGGGGTCACCGCGGCCATGCCCGCCGGCGGGCGATCCGGAAGGGAGTGTCCTCGATGAGTGCTGACGTTCTCGCCCGCCTGCGCGCCGCCGACCCGGCGATCGGCATGCCTCCCGAGGGCGTCGACGATCGCGAGCGGCTGCGCCGCGCGATCGTCGCGGCGCCGCTCGACTCGCTCGCGCGGTCGCAGCGCCGCCCCGTGCGACCTCGCTGGGCGCTCGTCGCCGGCCTCGCCCTGGCGATCATCCTGCTCACCGCGGCGGCCGTCTGGGCCCGCACGGTCCTGCTCGCGCCGTCGCCGCTGCGGGAGAGCGCCCCCGGCTGGCGGCAGGTGCCGCTCGACGCGGCCTGGAAGGCCGCTCTCGCCGACCACGTCGTCGCGCTCTCGCGGCGCGTCTCGCTCGTGCCTCTGGCGTGCGGCGACGACGGACGCACGTTCTTCGCCGCGCTCTCCTCGAAGGGTTACTCGGGCGTGGTCCGCGTGGATGCGGTCACCAGCCGCGTCACCGGCATCCGGCGTTTCGCCCATCCCCGCACCGATCAGGCGTGGGGCGCCGGCGCGTTCGACGGCCGCTGGCTCGTGTGGGGCGAGTCGCACACGCTCGAAGACCCGACCATCTCGACGGTCTGGTCGTGGGACTCCCGCACCGGCAAGGTGCGCGAGATCGGTGTGCCCGGCCGCGCGTTCGCAAGTCGCTTCTGGGCGGGATCGGAACCCGTTGTGCGCGACGGCCTGGTGACGTGGACCCAGGCCGTGAACGCCGCCGGACTCGGAGCTGTCCACGTGATCGACCTGGCCACCGGCCGCGACCGCATCGTGCACCGCGGCAAGGTCACCGAGTCGTTCTTCGTCGCGGGCGGCCTCGTGGTCTGGGGGCGCGCGACCGAACCCGCCGGTATCGCCGTGACGGGAGCGGCCGACGCCAGGACCGGCGCGCGTGTCGCGCTGCCGGCGGCGCTGGCCGGGGCGCGGGCCGCCGACGATCTCGCCACCGACGAGACGGCCGTGGCTTACGCCGGCTCGCACCTGGACACGCTCTGGTGGTCACCATCTCTCCAGACGCCGCCTCGGCGCCTCTTCAACGTCGTCCAGCCCTACCCGATCGACGACTCGATCCAGGTGGCCGGTCGGTACATCTCCTTCAGCGTAGCGCCGCACTCCTATCTGGCCGACACGCGCAGCCGCCGGTACGCGGAGATCAGCGCCGGCGGCTGGACTCTGCTCGGCACGAGCAGCCTCGTCATCGTCGAGCCGGCGGCCGGCAAGGCCGTGCACCCGATCAGCGATGTCGTCTTCCTGCCGCTTCGGAGCCTGCCGGCCATGCCCGCAGGCACCTGAGTCGCCGGCGGCCGGCCCGGGGGTGAGCGGCGCATGAGCCCCGTCGCGCCGCTCGACCCGTGATATCGTCTGTGCCGCGGGGCGACCGCCGCGCGTTTCGGGGCGGCGCGGCAGACCGGGGCGCCGACCGCGTCGGCAAGCCAGGGGGGGAGGCGCAGGCGATGGGTGGGCAACGGACGCTGGGCATCAACGGCCTCGGGCGCATCGGCAAGCTGGTGCTGTGGTACCACCTCGCCCACGACGAGTTCGACCGGCTCGTGGTCAACGTCGGTCGGCCGGTCGGCACCTCGCTCGAGGCGGTCGTCCAGTACATCGCCAAGGACAGCACCTACGGCCCGCTGCACCGCTACCTGCACGGGCAGGCCGGCGTGCGCGACCTGCAGGTGATCGACGAGCAGCGCGGCCTGATCGGCGCCTACGGCAAGGAGATCGTCGTGCTGCGCGCGGCGCGCGATCCCAAGGACATCCCCTGGCGCGACTACGGCGCCGCCGTCGTGGTCGAGTGCACCGGGCGCTTCCGCGACCCCCACGCCGAGCCCGACGCGCCCAGGGGCTCGCTGCGCGGCCACCTGGCCGCCGGCGCCCGCCTGGTCATCGTGAGCTCGCCGTTCAAGCTCAAGGTCGAGGGCCTGCCCGACGACGCCGCCATCCTCATCAACGGCATCAACGACTACCAGTTCGACG
>DATIYD010000322.1:0-4333 GCA_035517975.1 Thermoleophilia bacterium
TTCGTCCTGCACTACAACGCCAAGGGCCGGCTCACCTGGTGGCGCAAGGCCTTCGGCTCGGTCAGCGGCCGGGCAGTCTGGCAGGATGTCGTCGGCGATCGCGCGGGCAGCACCTGGACGACCGGCTCCGCGACGGTCGGCAGCACGCACTTCCTCATCGTCGCGCGCTACAGCGCGGCCGGCGTCAACTCCTGGACGAGCCAGTGGACAGGTGCCGCCGGCCTCGGCGCCACCGGCAACGCACTGTGCTTCGCCGGCGGCGGAGTCTTCGTCGGCGGCACCGTCACCACGCCGCTGGCCGGGCTCGACGCCCTGGGAGTGAAGCTGACGAAGTAGCACGGCCGCGCAAGGGCGCGGCGGCACAGGGCGCGGCCCTCCGGCGGACGGCCGGCCGCGCATACCGGGGCGGGCGCACCGTGAGCGTCCGCCCTGCCCCTCACCCTCGTCCGCTGGCAGCGATCTCGGTCATCGCGCGCAGCGCCAACGCGATGTCGTCGTCGCTCGTGAAGCGGCCCAGGCTGAAGCGCACCGTGCCGTCGGCCAGATGCAGATCCTCATGCACGAGCGGCGCGCAGTGCAGGCCGGTGCGCACGGCGATGCCGTAGTCGCCGTCGAGGATGGCGCCCACGTCGATCGGCGCGATGTCCTCAACGGTGCAGGTCACGATCGGCACGTCGCCGTCGCGTGGCTCGGGGCTGTGCGCCGTGACGCCCGGCAGCTCGGCCAGACCAGCGCGCAGGCGGCGGGCCAGGGTCATCTCGCGGACGTGCGTGGCGTCCGGGTCGTGATCCTCCACGTAGGCGAGCCCCTCGCTCAGGCCGATCACGCCCATGAGGTTGATCGTGCCGGCCTCGAGGCGATGCGGATAGGTCTGCGTGTGGGCCAGGCTCTCCGATTCGACCCCCGTGCCGCCGAAACGTGTCGAGTCGATCGTCACATCCGGCGCCACCACCAGGCCGCCGCTGCCGGTGGGGCCGAGCAGCGCTTTGTGACCGGTGAAGGCGATCGCGCTCAGGCCCCAGGCGCCGAGGCGCACGGGCACCTGACCGGCGCTCTGGGCGGCGTCGACCACGAGCGGCACGCCGCGCTCGGCGCAGGCCGCAGCGACCTCGGCCACGGGCTGCACCGTGCCGAGCACCTGCGAGGCGTGCGAGACGACGGCCAGGCGCGTGTTGGGGCGGATGGCGCGCGCCACCTCATCGGGATCGACCAAGCCGTCGCCGCCGAAGGGCACGAGGTCGAACGTGATACGGCCGGCCTCGCGCAGGTGCCACAGCGGGCGCAGCACCGAGTTGTGCTCGAGCCTCGTCGCCACCACGTGGTCGCCCTCGCTCACCATGCCCTGGATGGCGAGGTTGAGGGCGTCGGTCGCGTTGGCGGCAAAGACGACGCGTTCGTAGTTGGGCGCGTCGAAGAAGCGCGCCAGCCGGCGCCTGACGCCCTCGACGAGCACCTCGGCTTCGACCGAGAGATCGTAGCCGCCGCGCCCCGGCGAAGCGCCGAGGCGGGCGTAGGTCTCGACCATGCGCTCGAGGCACTCGCGCCGCTTGGGGTACGAGGTCGCCGCGTTGTCGAGGTAGACCAGACGCGGAGAGCTGACGGCGGCGTCGCTCACGACGCCGTCTCGGTCGTGCGGTCGCGACCTCGGATGTCGACGTCCCCGCTCACACCACCCTCACATGCACGTCTTGGGATTAGGCAGGCCGGCCAGACGCCGGGCGCCCTGCTTGATGCCGCCGGGAAACAGGCTCTCCAGCCTGAGCAGCGGCATCCCGGTGCCGACCGCGAGCTGGCGGTTGAGCGGCGCCCGGCCGTTGTCGCGGTAGAACTGGCGCAAGAAGCGCAGCACGCGCCACCGGGTGTCGTCGAGCTCGGTCAGCCCCGCCTCGGCGGCCAGGGCCGCCGCCACATCCTCGTTCCAGTCGTCGGAGGTCCACAAGAAGCCCTCGTTGTCGAACGTGACTGTGTGACCGGCGATCTGCCGGGGGCGGCGGCTCAGGCCGAACTCCCCGCCCGAGCCGCCGTTTCCCTGCAGCGTCATCGCACCGCCGCGACCCTCGGCCGCGGCCGCCCGGTCGCGGCCGGGCGCGGCGTCGTCTGTGCGCCCCGGCTCACCGCTCCGACACGAGCGCCGCCAGCGCCTCCTTGACCTTCTCGGGCGTGGCCGGCAGGTCGTAGATGCGCACGCCGACGGCGTCGTCGATCGCGTTGAGCACGGCCGGCGCGGTGGCCACCAGGGTCATCTCGCCCACGCCCACCGAGCCGTTGGAGCCTCGCGGACGCGGCGTCTCGCGCACGATGGTGTCCATCTCGAACGCGGTGCGCGTGGACGGGTACTTGAACGTGACCCAATCCTTGGTCTGACCAGCGATGTAGCGTTCGCGCAAGGCCAGGCCCACGCCCATGTCCATGCCGCCCTCGATCTGGCCGCTGAAGTTCAGCGGGTGGATCACGCGACCGGCGTCGACGGCGCAGGTCATCTTGAGCACCTTGACCTCGCCCGTCTCGGTGTCGACCTCGACCTCGGCGAGCTGCAAGGCGTGGACCTGCGACTCGAACGAGGGTCCCTGGCCGGTCTGGGGGTCGAGCGCGCCGACGACCATCTTCTTGGTGCCCATGTAACGCGTGGGCACTCCGGCCGCCGTGAGCGCGGCGTACGTGCTGCCGCCGGCCGCGGCCATGGCCGCCTTGAGCTGGGCGATGGCGTCGAGCATCGAGCCGCCCGACATGTAGGTGTGGCGGCTTGCAGCGGCGGGGCCGTTGGCCGGCGTGTTGTCGGTGCTGCGGGTCTGCAGGCGCACCTTGTGCAGCGGCAGGTCGAGTGCGTCGGCGGCGAGCTGCGAGAGCATCGAGTCGTTGCCCTCGCCGGGGTCGGCGACGGCGCCGTAGACGGTCACGCCGTCGTCGGGATCGAGCTCGACGGCGACCATGCTCTGGTCGCCCGGGCCGCCGATGCCGAAGGCACCGGCACCCACGCCCACGCCGCGGCGCTTGGCGCCGTTGCCGGACTCGCGAGCCGCGCGGGCCTCGCGCACGGCGCGATCGTAGGCCGGCTGCAGGGCGTCGCAGAGCTCGGGGAAGGGCCACTCCTCGACGACCGCGCCGGTCGACTTGGTCTGGCCGGGCAGCAGCGAGTTGCGGCGCCGGAACTCGAGTGGGTCGATACCCATCTTGCGGGCCAGCAGGTCGATCGCGCTCTCGAGGGCGTAGTGGGTCTGGGGCGGACCGGCGCCGCGGGCAGCGGCGCCCCAGGGGTTGTTGGTGTAGACCAGGCGCGCCATGGCGTCGACGTTGGGGATGTCGTAGGAGCCGGAGAGCATCTGGATGGCGCGTAGCATGACGACGTTGCCCATCGAGTTGTAGGCGCCGTTGTCGACCAGGATGTCCCAGCCCATGGCGGTCAGCTTGCCGCTTGCGTCGGCCGCCAGCTTGAGCTTCATGTCGAAGGGATGCCGCTTGGGGCTCAAGTACATCGACTCGACCAGGCTCGGGATGTAGCGCACCGGCCGCCTGAAGTGGATGGCCGCGGCGGCAGTGAGGCCCTCGGAGGTGACGTCGATCTTGATGCCGAACTGGCCGCCGACGAAGGCCTCTTCGTAGCGCATGTCCTCCCAGCCGGTGGCCTCCTGCAGCATGGCCAGATGCTTGTGGATGTTGATGCTGCGGCCCACCACGACGAGCTGGGCGTCGTCACCCTCGCCCTCGAAGTAGGCGAGCGAGGTCTCGGGCTCGAGCGAGGCCTGGTGGTTGCACTGCGTGACGAAGTGCGCCTCGACGGTCTCGGCGGCCTCGGCGAAGGCCTTGGCCGCGTCGCCCTTGATCTGGGGCTGGGTGAGGCAGACGTTCGACCACTCGGCGTGGATCTGCGGCGCGCCCGCGGCGATCGCCTCGTGCACCGAGCCGACGACCGGCAGGGGCTCGTAGTCGACCTCGACGGCGGCCGCGGCGGCCAGCGCCTGCTCGCGCGTCTCGGCGGCCACCAGGGCGACCGGGTCGCCGATGTAGCGCACGCGGTCCTCGCAGAGCACGGGCCGGTCGGTGACCATGTAGTTGTGGCGGTTCGAGCCCTCGATGTCGGTGTAGGTCATGACGCCGGCCACGCCGGGCATGGCCGCGGCGGCGCTCGTGTCGATGCCGCGGATCAGGGCGTGGGCGTGCGGGCTGTGCACGGCGGCCAGCTCGAGCGCCCCGGGAAGGGTGATGTCGGCGGTGAACTCGGCCACGCCGCAGGCCTTGATCATGGCCGAGGGACGCGGGTGCGAGACGCCGATCTTGGGGCCGTCGGGGTCGGGATAGAGCGCGGCCGGCTCGAGCTCGCCGCGCAGGAACCGCC
>DATIYD010000323.1:0-4893 GCA_035517975.1 Thermoleophilia bacterium
CCCCCCCCGCCGCTCGAGATAGCGCCCGTAGTCGAAGGCGCCCGGTTTGGGCGCCGGCAGCGGCTCGATCTGGACCGCGGGCAGGGACAACCGCGTGCCCTCGACGAGCGGCCCGAGCGAGCTGAACGCCGGCGCGGACGCGGCGCCGAGGTCGAGCGTGAGTGGGGCGCGTTCGGCCACCGGCACGCCGTCGACGGTGTTCACCGCGACGTCGAGGCTGACACGATCGCCGTTGACCTTGGGCAGCGTCAGCGCCGTCGCCCGCATCGCGACGGTGTGACCGGCGAGGGGCAAGAGCCGGCTGTGCGCCCGGGCGTCGAGCCGCGCCGCGCCG
Source organism: Thermoleophilia bacterium (assembly GCA_035517975.1). Lineage (GTDB taxonomy): Bacteria > Actinomycetota > Thermoleophilia > UBA2241 > UBA2241 > Bog-752. The sequence continues at coordinate 335 of DATIYD010000323.1, forward strand.
ACGCCGATCCCCGCCGCGACGAAGAGCGGCGCCAGGCCGAGCACGGCCGCGCCCCGCAGTCGCCGCGCCGGCAGGCGCCTGGTGAGTCGGACGAGCGCCCACAGCGCGGCGGCGCCCGTGAGCGCCGCCGCGGCCGCTCCCGACGGCCGCCAGGCAAGCGCCCCGACGAGTCCGCCGACGTAGGCGAGCAACAGCAGATGGACGGTGGGCGGAGCCCGCACCGGCGAGGTGCTAGACGGTGACGAGCGGCTGCAGGGTGGCGAACCTGGCGTCGCCGATGCCGGCCACGTTGTTGAGGTCGTCGACCGACTTGAAGCCGCCGTTGGCCGTGCGGTAGTCGATGATCTTCTGTGCCGTGGCCGGCCCCACGCCGGGCAGGGCGTCGAGCTCTTCGGCCGTGGCGGTGTTCAGGTTGACGGGGGTGGCGGCGGCGCCCGAACCGGCGGCGCCCGAGCTCGAGCCGGCCGAGCCGGAGGCGGCGGCGGGCGCCGCCGCGACACCGCCGGCGCCGCGTTCGGGCACCACGACCTGCTGGCCGTCGACGAGCTTGGCGGCCAGGTTGACGGCCTGCAGTTCGGCCTTGGCCGCGGCGCCGCCGGCGGCGGCCAGCAGATCGGCGATGCGGGTGCCGCTCGCCAGGTGATAGACGCCCGGGCGCCGCACGGCGCCACAGACGTAGACCACGAGTTCCTGCGCGGTGGGCGAGGAGCTCGGCGACGGCGCGGCGCTCGGAGCGAAGGACGAGAGGCCGGCCACGCTCTGCGCGGCGGCCGGCGTGGCGCTGTGCGACGAGAAGAGGTAGCGCGCGCCGAGGGCGGCGACGACCAGGGCCAGGCAGACGTAGACGTAGGCCTGGCGGCGCGAGATGTCCATGGCGGGCCTCCGGGTCGATCGGGCGAGGGGCGAGATCGACGCTAGCCCGCCGTCGGGCGCGAGTCAGCCGATCGGCGACGGCCGGTGGGGTGGCGATGACGGGTCGCCGCGGGTGACGACGGCCTCACCACGCGATGGCGAGCCGCGTTCGCCGCCTGCGTCGCCCCGGCGATACAAACGATCAGCCCTGGGTCAGCGCACCACGAAGTTCACGAGCTTGCCGGGCACGTAGACCTCCTTGACCACCTGCTTGCCCTCGAGGAAGCGGCCGGTGTTGTGGGCGGCGCGCGCCAGCGACAGCACGTCGTCGCGCGCCGCCTCGACCGGCACCTCGAGCCGGTCGCGCAGCTTGCCGTTCACCTGCACGATGACGGTCACCACCTCGTCGGCGGCGAGCGCCTCGTCCCAGGCCGGCCACGACGCGTCGAGCACCGAGCCCTGGTGGCCGAGCCGCTGCCAGAGCTCCTCCGCGATGTGCGGCGTCATGGGAGCGAGGAGCAGGACGAAGGTCTCGGCGATGGCGCGCCACTGCCCGGCGTCGAGCTCGTCGCGGCGATCGGACCAGACGTCGAGGATCTCGTTCTGGCCCTCCATCAGGGCGGCCACCGCCGTGTTGAAACGGAACTCGTCGAGGTCGCCGGTCACCTTGCGCACCGTCTTGTGCAGCGTGCGCGCGAGATCGCGCGACCCGGCCGGCGCCGCGCCGTGCCCGTCGCCGTCGCCGCCGCTTGCCGCCGCGTCGGCCGCCCCGCGCGCCGCCTGCTCCGATCCGCGCGTGTCGCCGCTCGCCGCCGCACCCTCGAGCGCGGCCACGCCGAGGGCGAAGCCCCAGAAGCGGGTGAGGAAGCGCAGGCAGCCCTGCACGCCGCGGTCGTTCCAGGCCACCGACTGCTCAAACGGCGCGATGAAGAGCTCGTAGAGGCGCAGCGCGTCGGCGCCGTAGCGTTCGACCACGCTGTCGGGCGTCACCACGTTGCCCTTGGACTTGCTCATCTTCGCGCCGTCCTCGGCCAGGATCAGACCCTGGTTGCGCAGCCTGGCGTAGGGCTCGCCGAAGTCGACATAGCCGGCATCGCGCAGCACCTTGCAGAAGAAACGCGCGTAGAGCAGGTGCATGACGGCGTGCTCGGCGCCGCCCACGTACAGATCGACCGGCAGCCAGGAGGCGACGAGAGCGCGATCGAAGGCCGCGGTGTCGTCGTGCGGCGACGGATAGCGGAAGTGATACCACGACGAGCAGACGAACGTGTCCATGGTGTCGGTCTCGCGGCGCGCCGGCCCGCCGCAGCGCGGACAGGTGGTGGCTACGAACTCGGGGTCGCGGGCCAGCGGCGACTGGCCGTCGTCGGTCGGCTTGTAGTCGTCGAGCTCGGGCAGCAGCACCGGCAACTGCTCGGCGGGCACGGGCACGATGCCACAGCCGTCGCAGTAGACGATCGGGATGGGCACGCCCCAGTAGCGCTGCCGGCTGATCAGCCAGTCGCGCAGCTTGAAGTTGACCTTGGGCCGCGCGAGGCCGCGCTCGGCGAGGCGAGCGACGATCGCGGCGAAGGCTTCGCCCGGCGCGGCCAGACCGTCGAACTCCGCGGAGTTGACCATGACGCCGTCGCCCGTGTAGGCCTCGGACAGCGTGCCCTGGGCGCCGCTCGGCGGCGCGATGACCTCGACGATCGGCAATCCGAAGGCCGTGGCAAAGGCGAAGTCGCGCTCGTCGTGGGCCGGGACGGCCATGATGGCGCCGGTGCCGTAACCCATCAGCACGTAGTCGCTGATCCAGATCGGGATCTGCTCGCCGTTCACCGGGTTGACGGCGTAGGCGCCGGTGAAGACGCCGGTCTTCTCCTTCTCGGTCGAGAGGCGCTCGATCTCGCTCTCGCGGCGGGCCTGGTCCTGGTAGGCGGTGACCGCGGCGCGCTGGGCGGCGGTGGTGAGCTCCGCCACGAGCGGATGCTCCGGGGCGAGCACCATGTACGTGGCTCCGTAGAGCGTGTCGGGCCGCGTCGTGAAGACGGTGAGCGTGTCGTCGCGTCCGGGCAGGGCGAACTCGACCTCGGCGCCCTCGGAGCGGCCGATCCAGTTGGCCTGCTGCAGCTTGATCGGCTCGGGCCAGTCGATGGTCTCGAGGTCGTCGAGCAGCGCCTGAGCGTAGTCGGTGATGCGGAAGTGCCACTGCTCGAGGTCGACCTTCGTGACCTCGCTGCCGCAGCGCCAGCAGCGGCCGTCGTGGACCTGCTCGTTGGCGAGGATGGTCTTGTCGACCGGGCACCACCACTGCTGACCGGTGCCCCGGTAGGCCAGGCCGCGCTCGTACATGAGCAGGAAGAACCACTGGGTCCAGCGGTAGTAGTCGGGCAGGCAGCTCGTGATCTCGCGCGACCAGTCGAACGACAGGCCGATCAGGTCCATCTGGCGATGGTAGTTGGCGATGTTGCGCGTGGTGGTGACGCTCGGGCTCACACCCATCTTGATCGCGTAGTTCTCGGCCGGCAGACCGAACGCGTCCCAGCCCATCGGATGCATCACGTTGTAGCCGCGCATGCGCCGCAGGCGCGAGACCATGTCGGTCGGCACGTAGTTGCGCAGGTGGCCGACGGAGAGACCGTCGCCCGACGGGTACGGGAAGAAATCGAGGCAGTAGAACTTGGGCCTGTCGGAGGTGTCGGGCGTGCGGTACGCCTCGCGCTCGCGCCAGATGCGCTGCCAGCGCTGCTCGATCTCCTGAGGCTTGTAGCGTTCGTCCACCTGGGCCGTTCCTTCCTTGCTGATGACGGGGAACACTTCCGATCGACGTGGGGCGTCGCGCCGGGCCCCGCGTGGTCCACAGGTTCCCCGCGCCGGACCCTAGTATACCGGGCGCCGCAGCAGGCCGGCGCTCCTCGCACCGAGGCTACGGCAGGCGGAGTTGCGAGCCTGAGACCCGATGGTATACTCAACCACCGCCGGCCGCAGCCGGCGTACCTCGGTGGGGGTATAGCTCAGTTGGGAGAGCGTTTGGCTGGCAGCCAAAAGGTCACCGGTTCGAGCCCGGTTACCTCCACCACCTTGTCACTATCACAACGATTCCCGTGCTTGACCTCGCGCCGTCGGGACATTGCCCGACTGCTCAGTCCAGCTGCTTCCTCATGTAGATACGGTGGAGCCCCGACTCCGAGCGCCGTGCGTATTCGATGTAGCCGAGATGGCGGTAGATCTCGTGGTTCTCCGTCATGCGCTCATGCGTGTAGAGGTAGATCGAATCGAAGCCTTGCCGGCGCGCCTCGAGTTCCGCGAGCTCCAGTAGCTTCTTGCCGAGTCCCTTGCCACGGTGCTCCGGGACGACGGCGACGTTTTCAAGCAGGAAGCCCTCGTCGGCCTGTCCCAGAACGAGCACTGCGACGATGCGGCCACCCTCTTCCGCCACGGTGACCCGGAAGTCACGGATCACCTCTTCGTAGTCCTCGGTCATGGGGCCAGGCGGCACGCCGATCCGGGCGACGTAATGGTGATACGCCGCATCGACACAGGCCGCCACTGACGAGGCATCCTCGGCCCGCGCGGGCCGCAACAAGAACTCAGGTCCCCGCTTGCGACTGGCCACCAGCTCTCCCCGGGACGGCAGGGCCTACGCCCGCTCTTTCGCTGACTCCTACAGAAACCCGCGCAGCCGCTGCGCCGCCACGTTGGCGAGCTCGAGCTCGACGGGGTGG
>DATIYD010000324.1:0-4502 GCA_035517975.1 Thermoleophilia bacterium
CGATCGTGCTGCTCGACGAGGTCGAGAACGCCGGTATCGACCGCTCTCGCTGCCTCGAGCTGTTGCGCCGGCAGCGCAAGATCTTCATCTTCGTCACCCACGACCCGCGCATCGCGCTGCTCTCGGACTTTCGCATCGTGATCGCCGAGGGCCGCATCATGAAGATCCTCGGGACCAACGAGCAGGAGCGCGAGCTGGCCACCAAGGTCACCCGGCTCGACGACGTGCTCTCCGGCTTGCGCGACAAGCTCCGGCTGGGCTACTCGCTCTCCGGCGACGAGCTGCAGGGGGCGTTCTCATGAAGCTCGCCATCGCCGCCGGCCCCGCCACGACCGGCAAGACCTCCGTGCTGCGGCATGCCATCCGCAAGCTGATCGAGCACGGCGAGCGCGTCGCCTTTCTCAAGATCGACGTGCAGTACGCCGACGAAGACGAGCTGCTGGCCAAGGAGTTCGGTATCCCCACCCGCAAGCTCTACTCGGGCGAGCTCTGCCCCGACCATTGCAGCGTGATGGTCCTGGGCGACGCCATGGAGTGGGCCGACAAGCAGGACTGTAACGTCCTGCTGGTCGAGACGGCCGGCCTGTGCCTGCGTTGCGCACCGTACGTCGACGGCGGCCTGGGCATCTGCGTGCTCGAGGCGACGAGCGGCATGAACCTGCCGCTCAAGGTCGGCCCGATCCTGTCGCTGGCCGACGTCTGCGTGGTCACCAAGGGCGACCTCGTCTCGCAAGCCGAGCGCGAGGTCTTCCGGGCCCGCATCCAGGACGTCTCTCCGGTGGTGCAGATCCGCGAGGCCAACGCCCTGTACGGCATCGGCATCGACCCGCTCGTTGCCAGCATCCTGGCGACGCCCGAGGCTGGCGACCACATGATGCTGCGCGGCAGCCCCCCGGTAGGGACCTGCACGATCTGCGTCGGCAAGCGCGACGTCGGCTGGCAGTCGCATTTCGGCGTCGTGCGGGCCCTCGACAACCTGAACTTCTACAGGGGGCAGTGAGCGATGGCCGATCGCGTCTACTTGGATCATGCCGCGACCACGCCCCTCGACCCGCGCGTGCGCCACGCGATGGGGCCGTTCCTCGACGCCGTGTTCGGTAACCCCTCGAGCCTGCACGAGGCGGGACGCAAGGCACACGAGGCGGTCGAGGCCGGTCGCACCGAGGTCGCCGCGCTGATCGGCGCCCGCCCGCGCGAGATCGTCTTCACGGGCAGCGGCACCGAGGCCGACAACCTGGCGATCCTGGGCACCGTCGAGCCCGGTCACGGACCGGCGCACGTGATCGCCAGCGCCTTCGAGCACCCCGCCGTACTCGAGCCCTGCCGGCTCCTCGAACGCCGGGGCGTCGAGGTGACCTATCTGCCGGTGGACGGCGACGGCATCGTGCACCCCGAGGCGCTCGCCGCCGCCCTGCGACCCACCACCCGTCTCGTCTCGGTCATGGCGGCCAACAACGTGGTCGGCACGGTGCAGCCCATCGCCGAGCTCGCGGCGCTCGCCAGAGACGCGGGCGCGCTGTTCCACACCGACGCGGTGCAGGGCGCCGGCAAGCTGCCCCTCGACGTCGGACGAGTGCCGATCGACCTCCTCTCGCTCTCGGCGCACAAGATCCACGGGCCCAAGGGGGTCGGCGCGCTGTTCGTGCGCGACGGCGTCGAGCTCACCCCGCTCGTGCTCGGCGGCGGGCAGGAACGCGGACTGCGTTCGGCCACCGAGAACGTCGCCGGCATCGTCGGCTTCGGCCAGGCGGCGCTCCTGGCGCGCGTCGAGATGGGCGAGGAGTCGGCGCGCCTCGTGCGACTGCGCGACCGCGTGGTCGCCGCCGTCACCGAGCAGATCGACAACGCGTACGTGATCGGCCACCCCTACCGGCGGCTGCCCGGCCACCTCTGCCTCGGCTTCTCGGGCCAGGAGGCCGACGCCATCAGGCTGCTGTTCGCGCTCGACGACGCCGGCATCGCGGTCTCCTCGGGCAGCGCCTGCAGCGCCCACAACGCCGGGGAACCGTCGTATGTCCTCACCGCGATGGGGTTCGATACCATCCGCGCGCGCGGCTCGCTGCGCGTGACGATGGGCCGCTTCACGAGCGACGAGGACATCGACCGCCTGCTCGTCGCGCTTCCCGAGGCGGCGGAGTCCCTCACCTCGATCGCCTCGCACGCCGGCTTCGGCGTGCGGCAGTAAGGAGCGTCACGTGACTGAGACCGATCTGAGCCAGGTCGAGCTGCCTGGCCTCGATTGCGGCCTGTGCGGCTTTCGCACCTGCGCCGACATGGCGGCCCGCCTACCAGACAAGCCCGAGCTCCTCAAGCGCTGCATCCCCCTGGGGGCGGACTTCATGACCGTGCAGGCCGCGCCGGCGGGCTCGCAGCCGGGCAGCCAGACGGCGCGGCCGCCCGCGTCGCCACCGGTGCCCATCGAGAACGGTGAGGCGTGCGCCGTCTGTGAGTCGGCGACGGGCTGCGCGACGTCCGGTACGCGCGGCTGGGGCAACGACGCCCCGGTCCTCGCCGTCCCTATCCTCGATCCGGCCTCCGAGGGCGTCGTTCCGGCACCGGGCAGCGCTCCCGCGGCGACCGCAGGACGACCCGGCGAGTGGCGGGACCACCTCGGCCGCGAGTTTGATTTCGTCCTCACGCACTTCCCCGAAGAGGCCGGCCCGCGCGAGCAGATCGTGCCCCACAACCCCGTCATCACGCGCGAGCTCGACATCGAGCCGGGCGAGATCCTGATCGGCCGGCCGCTCGGTATCTCGTGCGGCTGCCCGATCACCCATTGCGGCATCGTGCAGAGTGTCGATCGCTTCACCGGAGCCATCGTGTGGTGCGTGACCGGCCCGCTCCACCCGCGCCAGCACGGCTTCAAGGACATCGGCTACTACGCGGCCCAGGCCTACGAAGGCCTCATCGCGCAATCGCGAGTCGAGGTGGAGATCGGCCGCCGGTACTGGTTCCAGCCGCGCATGTGCATGATGCAGTGGCGCCACAGCGGCCTGGTGAACTTCCTGAACCGCGGCTCCGACGGTCTCCAGGTACGTATCGAAGGGCTGTGGATCGGGTAGCCGCGCCGAGCCCTGACGAAGTCTCGCGCCGTGCGCTCGGCCGGCGCATCGACCCCGGCGCACGTCCCCCCTTCTGCGCCGGGGTCGATGCGCGGTCGAGCGCGTGAGGCAAACTCTTGTTTTTTGATAGGTTTACTAGGTTATAATCCTCCGAGGCACGGCAGGGGCGTGCTTTTCGTCAACGAGTAGAGGAGGCCAGATGACCTACGCAGAGAGCATCTCCGACCTGATCGGACACACCCCGCTCGTCAAGCTGCAGGCGCTCTCGAACGACTCGGGCGCCACGATCCTCGGCAAGCTCGAGTCGTTCAACCCGGGCGGCAGCGTGAAGGACCGCATCGGCCTGTCGATGATCCTCGCCGCCGAGAAGGCCGGCCAGATCACTCCCGGCAAGACGACCCTGATCGAGCCGACCAGCGGCAACACGGGCATCGCGCTCGCCATGGTGGCCGCGGCACGGGGATACCGTCTGATCCTGACCATGCCCGACACGATGACCCTCGAGCGGCGCGCGCTGCTCAAGGCCTACGGCGCGGAGCTCGTGCTCACGCCGGGCGCCAAGGGCATGCCAGGAGCCATCGCCGTCGCCGGCGAGCTGCTGGCAAAGCACCCCGGCGCCTTCATCCCGCAGCAGTTCGAGAACCCGGCCAACCCCGAGATCCACCGCGAGACCACGGCCGAAGAGGTCTGGAACGACACCGACGGCAAGATCGACATCTTCCTGGCCGCGGTCGGCACCGGCGGCACGGTGACCGGGGTCGGCGAGGTCCTGAAGGCGCGCAAGCCCGGCGTGCAGGTCTACGCCGCCGAGCCGGCAGCCTCCCCCGTGCTGTCGGGCGGGCAGCCCGGTCCCCATAAGATCCAGGGCACCGGCGCCGGCTTCGTCCCCAAGGTGCTGAACACGAAGATCTACGACGGCGTCATCCAGGTCGGCAACGACGAAGCCGTCGAGACGGCCCGCAACCTGGCCCGCGACGAGGGCATCCTGGTCGGCATCTCGGCCGGCGCCAACGCCTGGGCGGCCTGGGAGGTCGGACGCCGCCCCGAGAACAGGGGCAAGCTGATCGTCACCGTGCTCTGCGACACGGGCGAGCGCTACCTCTCGAGCGTTCTCTTCGCCGAGCCCGAGGTGCAGACCGCGGATGCGTCCAGGATCTAGGACGGCTACACTTCACCCCGGCCGGCCACGCCTCGCGTCGCTCGTCGCGAGGCGTGGCCGGCCCGGTTTCGGGGGAATGATGCCGGCGGAGCCCGCACGCAAGCGAACGGTGGAGACCAGATGAGCACGCCCGCCCTGCCCAGACCAGGGACCGACACGACCCTCGACCGCGACGCCGTCCTCGCCTGGCTGCGAGAAGACGACCCCGAGCGCCTCGGCGAGCTCTGGCGATCGGCCGACGAGACGCGGCGGCGCACCGTGGGCGACGAGGTGCACCTGCG
>DATIYD010000325.1:0-4925 GCA_035517975.1 Thermoleophilia bacterium
GCGGGCCGTCCGGGGCAAAGAGCCCGCGCCTCAGGCCGCCAGTGCGGCGCGCGGCCAGCTCCTCAAGGCTCGCCTGGCCGTCCCCAGGTCGCCGAGCTGGTAAGCAGCGAGCGCGCATGCCGTAAACGAGAGGCCCTCGAACCGCGCCTTCAGGCTTGCGGCGAACCGTTCGTCTCCCACACCCACGGTCATGTGGGGCGCGTAACGGGGGCCGGTGTGCTCCGGCACGAAACCCTCGACGTAGGCGATCGTCTCGGAGCCGATCGTGGGTTCGCCCGCGATCGTGAAGAAGGCGCTCGCCGTGCCCCCCGCGACACTGAACGGCGCCACCGCCTCGAGCAGGGTCTCCTGCAGGCCGCGCAACGCGGCCGTCGGTTCGACGTCGAGGCTGACGAGTACGGTGCCCGGCGGGGTGCCGAACTCCGCGGTGGACAGGCCGGTGCCGCGCAAGGGCAACTCGTCGAGATCGGTGCCCGCGCTCGCCTGGCCGATCGCGGTCAGGGCGCGCTCGAGATCCGCCCGCCTCACGTAGCGTTGCAGGACGGTGATGTGCGGCTGGTGGGTCTCGTCGAAGGCAAAGCCCCATCCCAGGTCGCGTCGGAGCTCGGCGTTCAGGGCTCTCGCCTGGTCGCAGATGCTCTCGTCGGGAGCGAGCAGCAGGTTGACTGCCGTCAGATCTTCCATCGCTCCGCCTTGTTCGGCCTGCACCACTCGCGGTACTCCATGCGGTTGAGGTTCCCGACGGCGACGCGGCAAAACGCGCTGACGGTTGCGCTAGACGGCCACAAGGGCTACAGCGATCCCGAGCCCGGGAAGACGGACGGCACGTCCGATCCGTTCCCGGTGAGGCGGTAGGCCACGAAGCGCGGCATGAGGCGGGCCACGGCGGCGATGCCGGCCACGCAGCCCAGGCCGCCGATCACCACCGAGAGCTGCGCGCCCACGAGCGTGGCGACCGCGCCGGCCTCGGCGTTGCCCAGGCGGGGGCCGCCTTGCACGACGGCGGCCTGGATGGCCGAGAGCCGGCCCCGCAGCCGGTCGGGTGACTCGACCTGCAGGATGGTGCTGCGAAACACGGCCGAGATGACGTCGGCCCAGCCGGCGACCGCCAGCAGGGCGAGCGCCGCCCACAGCCACGGGGAGAGCCCGAACAGGGCGATGGCCGCGCCCCACACCGCGATCGCGGCGACGACGGCACGGCCGGGCCGCACGACGCGCGCCGTCCAGCCCGAGAGCAGCATGCCGGCCAGGGCGCCGGCGCCGGGCGCCGCGTACAGGTAGCCGACGGTCTGCGGGCCGCCGTGGAAGTGCTCCAGGGCGATCGCCGGGAACAGGGCCGTGGGCATGCCGAGGATCATGGCGTTCAGGTCGGCGACGAAGCAGCCCTGGATCGCCTGCCGACCGCGCAGGTAGCGAAAGCCCTCTACGATCGAGCGCAGACCGAACGTCGTGCCCTCGCCCTCGGGCAGCAGGCTCGGCAGCGCCGCCGAGGCGGCGATGGCCGTGGCGAAGCTGGCGACGTCGATCCAGTAGACGGCGGGCACCCCGAACCGCGCAAGCAGGAGCCCGCCGAGCGCCGGGCCCAGCACGAGCGAGATCTGCAGCAGGAGCTGGCGCAGCACGTTGGCCGTGGCAAACGACTCCCAGGGGACGAGGTTCATCATGATCGCGGTGCGCGCGGGGCTGTCGGCGCCGGCAACGCCGGCGCCGACGGCCGCCAGCACGAAGATGGGCCACAGCGCCGGCTTGTCCGCCAGGCTGTTCCAGGCCAGACCCACGCTGCACAGTGCCATGGCGACTTGGGTGACGACCAGCATCTTGCGGCGGTCGACGGCGTCGGCGACCGAGCCGCCGAGCAGCGCGCCGACCAGGGCGGGGCCAAGCTGGGCGAGGCTCACCAGGCCGACGTCGAACGACGAGCCGGTCAGCACGTACACCTGGTAGAAGACGGCGACCAGGGCGAGCTGCGAGCCGACCTGTGAGACGGCCAGGCCGAGCCACAGCCGCCGGAACGCCGGATAGCGGCGCAACGGCTCGAGGTCGACGAGCGGCAGGCGGCTCATGCTCCGTCTGCGTGGTCGGAGCCCATCTGCAGTCTCAGACGACCCCGCCGGCCGCCGCGGTCAGCCCGCGTAGCGGTCGTGGTGCGCGAAGTCCTCGATGTCGCGCCGCACGCGCAGGTACGGCCCCGGTTCGGTGGCGGGGTAGCCGAGGCGGCAGGAGAAGGCGACGACGAGGCGCTCGGGTATGCCGAGGATCGCCTTGACCTCGTCTCCCGAGCTGAGCGAGCTGACGATGTGCATGCCGAGGCCCACCGAGGTCGCGGCGAGCCACATGTTCTCCATGACGCAGCCCAGGCTGACGATCCCGAGGAAGTCGCCCTCCGACGCCGGCGCGCGCCGGCTCGGGTCGTAGACGACGACGAGCATGACCGGCGCCGCCGGCAGGGGCCGGCGCATCGAGGCGAGCTCGTCGTCGTCGAACTGGTCGAGGCGAAAGTCGGGTGTGCGCCAGGCGGCCGGGAACATGGTGCCGAGGATGCCGGTCTTCTTGCGGCGCAGCTCGTCCTCGGAAAACGAGAGCTGCGCGTAGTTCTCGCGCACGAAGGTCTCCGAGATCTGCCGGTCGACCCTTGCGATGGCGGCGAGCACCGCGGGGTCGTCGACCACGACGATCTCGTAGTTCTGCATGTTGTGGGCGGTCGGCGCCCAGCGCGCTGCCTCGAGCACGGCCGTCAGCGCCTCGGGCGCCACCGCCCGCGCGGGGTCGAACGGCGCCCGCAACGAGCGGCGCTCACGGATGAGATCGAGCAGCTCGGACATGGATCCTCCTTCGTGTGCGACGTTCGAGGCCGTGTCATGCGAGGGCGCGGCGTCTGCAGGCCGGGCGAGGCGCGTGTGCACGAGCGGCGATCATTGTACCCGCGGCGCGGCCGTCGCCGCGCCTGCCCCGCGACTCCCAGCCGCGTTCAGTGTCCGGCGGCCTGGCCCCCGTCGATGTGGAGAGTCTCGCCTGTGACGAACGTCGCCCGCTCGAGATACATGATCCCGTCGACGACGTCGCCGATCTCGCCCATCCGGCCCAGAGGGTGAAGGGCGGCCAGGCCGGCGTAGGACGCCGGGTCGGCGTGCATCTGGGCTCCTGATCACGCCGAGAGAGACGGCGTTCACTCTCACGCCGGTTGCGGCGCATTCGATGGCGAGCGAGCGGGTCACCGCGTCGAGCCCGCCCTTGGTCAACGACGCCAGCGCGGCCGGCGAGGCGCTCCTGGCGTGGTCGACGAGGCTGGTCGTGACATTGACGATATGGCCGCCTCCCTGGCCGACCATCTGGCGGACGACGCGCTACGCGATGTGGAAGAAGCCGGTCAGGTTCACGGCCACCATGGCCGCGTAGTCGTCGGGCGAGTAGTCGGTGAACGGCTTGCCCATGAAGATGCCCGCGTCGTTGACGAGGGTGTCGATCCGCCCGAAGCGCTCGAGCGCAAGGCCGACCACCTGTCGCGCGGTCTCTGCGTCGGCGATGTCGCCCGACACCGTGCGCAGGTCGTGATCGTCAGAGTCGGGCATCGAGCGCGCCGTGCCGACCACGGCATAGCCGGCGGTCCGATAGGCAGCCACGACGCCGGCCCCGATCCCCTGCGAAGCGCCGGTCACGATCGCGACTCTGGACGGCCTGGCGGGATGTTCGTTGGCCGTGGTCAAGACGGTGGTCGCCAACCTCTGGCCAAGGTCGTCTGGCCCACTTCGATCAGGTAGCCATCGGGATCACGCAGGTAGCAGCGCACATCGAGAGGGCTTCGATCTCACCTCTCGTCCCGACCATCGATGTAGGCGCCGGGATCTCCCCGCATGAACGAGACGATCCGCAAGCCGGCGTCGAGAGCCTGGCCGAGACGGCGGTGATGATCCTCGGTGAGCACGAGATTGCCGCCGAACGGCCGCGCCGTCAGCGCCGCCGTCTCACGGACGACGGCACTGGTGTCAGGACCACGTGAGCGTCACCATGCCGAACGCGCCGGCGTTCGAGACCGCCGCGGCCAAGGGGGGGACCGCGGCCATGGGTGCCTGCACGATCGGCCGTTCGGTCCCGAGCATCTCGCAGAGCGATGCGCGCACCGGCGTCACCCGCGCCGTGATCCTTCGTCGGCCGCTGAGTGAACTGGAGCAACGATTGTCGGTCGGTCACTCATACGACGACGGCATCGAGTCGGCGGACCGGCGGTTCCAGCCGTGGAACTTCGCGTAATCGCCTGAGTCCCAGGCCTCGCGCAGCCCGGGGGTGCCGAGGTCCCAGTCGGGGCGAATCTGTGCTGTGACGGCCCGCAGGTCGTGCCAGAGGTCGGCGATCGAGAGCCGCCCCCAGAACCAGTTGCCGTTGTAGACGCTGAAGATCACGAGCCCCGGCTTGAGCACGAGCGCACTGCCCATGGCCAGGTAGGTTGCCGATTTCCGCTGCAAATAACCGCAGTCTTGCGGAGCCAGCCGACCGGGAGAGGCACGACGGGAATCCCGTACGAGGGAGCGTCGCGCGGCCAGGCGAGGGGACGCGGGGGGCGGGCCGGAAAGGTGGCGAGGATGCGGCACCGCTGGTGGGCCGCGTACGACACCCTGATCAGAAGTGGTGAGTGCAGCGTGCCGGGTGGGCCTGTGTGGTGTGCGATTGTGCTGCACGATCCAAGTTTCTGAGGATCGCTCGTGCGCCACTGTGCCGTTCGGTGCCGCGTCGTCGCGAGACGTCTTGTCGGCAAGTTGTCGGCACAGCCCTGCGGATGATTGTGCGACTCCGGTACAGCTTGACACTGTGGCTCCGGTGCGCCACCCCTCGCGCTCCTCGATCTACGTCTGAGTCCGGCCCGCTCTCATTTGCCTGCCGCCGTCGACCGCGCAGCCGCGGCCCGGACCGGGTGCTTGCGCCTGCCCATC
>DATIYD010000326.1:0-5107 GCA_035517975.1 Thermoleophilia bacterium
CGTGGTCATGTCGTCTCCTTGTCATGCCCGTGCTCGCCGAGCCGCCGGGACTCCTCGCCCGCCCGCGGGTCGGCCGGTAACAGGGTCAGCGTCGCGAGCGCCTCGTCGCACCAGGCGATGTACGCCCGGCTCACGTGCTGACCGCAGTCGACGGTGAGCAACCAGTAGGCTGCCGGCGCGTCTTCGTGCCGGGTCAGGTCTTCTTCGTAGTGCGCATACCTGCGCAGCAGCTCCTCGTGCTCGGCACGGAACGCCTTCACGTGCTCGACCACGACGTCGCGGCCCATCTCCCAGCCGTGGAAGACCTTGAGCAGGACCTCGACGCGCTCCTTCAGCGGCTCGGCGGGTTGCGCCAGCCAGCGGTGCAACTCCTCACGTCCCGCGTCGGTGATGGTGTAGACGTGGCGGTCGGGCCTGCCGGCCTTGTGTCGCACCTCGCGGGTCGCGAGGCCCTCGTCCTTCAGGCGCTTGAGGATGGGGTAGATGTGCCCGTAGCTCTCGCTCCAGAAGTTGCCCAGGCTCTGGGCGTAGGCGCGGCGGATGTCGTAACCAGACAGAGACCCGTAGGTCAGCAGGCCGAGCACTGCGAACTTGGTCTTGTTCTCGCGAGGCATGACGGCTCCCTCCTCTCCTGTATGGCAGAGCAGAATATATCAAGGGGATATATATCGGTCAAGGATATTTCCGAGGGCGGGCAGGCGTGGATGCCGTAGGGGCAACGCCGCCGGCGCGTCGCGTCCTCCTGATAGAGTCGCAGGCGGATCGGACGCTACCCGAAGGGAGCTCGGACATGGGCGACACGGTTGAACGGCCGGCCTATACGGCGGCGCACATCGACGACATCCCGTTCGAGCCGGGCGAATCGCCAGGCACCGAGTGGAAGCCCGTCCGGCGCTTCTTCGGCATCGGTTCGTTCGGCACCAACGTCGCCCGGGCCACCGTGGCCGGAGACATCCTGACGCACGATCACGACGAGGCCGAGGCCGGTCACGAGGAGCTGTTCCTCATCGTCTCGGGCCACGCGGTCTATCGCGTGAACGGCGAAGAGATCGACGCTCCGGCGGGCACGTTCCTGTATGTGGCCGACCCGGCCGTCGTGCGCGGCGCGGTCGCGCGCGAGGCGGGCACCACCATGTTCGTCGTCGGCGCCGAGCGCGGCTGTGTGTTCACGCCGTCCGCGTGGGACACCGAGCCCGTGCCGAGCTGAGGCGCGACCGGGGGGTCGGAGTTGTCCGCGAGAAGCTCTCCGGCGATCCTCGAGATCGCCCGTGGCGTGCACTGGTTGCCGCTCCGCGGCGCCAACGCCTACTTCGTGGGCTCCGGAGAGACCTGGACGCTGATCGATGCCGGCTTTCCCGGCTCCGGAGGCACGATCGCCGAGGCCGCCAGAATGCTGTGCGACACGACCGGTCAGCCGGGATCGATCCTCATCACGCACGGTCATCCCGATCACGTCGGCAGCGCGGTCGGCCTGGCGGCCTCGTGGGACGTGCCGATCCTGGCCCCGGCCGGAGAGCTGCCGTTCATCGACGGCACCGCACTCTACCCTGAACCTCTGGTCGCCTGGCTGGCCCGGGTGCTGCCCCGACGCGCCATGGATGCGCTCATCCGCGGCAGTGATCTCGGCGATGCCGTCCGGCCCTTCGACCCTCAGGCGGGCGTGCCCGGGCTGCCGGACTGGGTCTGCGTTCCCACTCCGGGGCATACGCCCGGGCACGTCGCCTTCTTTCGACCCGGCGACAGGACCCTGATCGCCGGCGATGCCGTCCTGACCATGGCCTGGTCGAGTCGTCTCGGCGGCGGGGGCGGCGGCTGGCTGTGGGACCTGGCGTGCCGCAGACCGCGGCTCTCGGGTCCACCGACCGTCGTCACCTGCGACTGGGACGACGCGGCTGCGTCGGTCGGCGTTCTCGCAGACCTCGACCCCTGGCTCCTGGCGACCGGTCACGGCACGCCCTTCGTCGGCCCAGACGCGGCTCGGGCGCTGCGCGCGTTCGCGGCGCGCTGCTCGCTGCGATAACGTGCGGGTATGAACGTCGAGCGGATCGTCGCCGACGGCCTGTGCATGCAGTGCGGCACCTGCGCCGGGCTCTGCCCTCACGGGGCCGTCGAGATGTGCTGGAGCCTGGCCCGAGGGTGGCTTCCCACGGTCGGTCGCGAGCGCTGCAACGAGTGCGGGACCTGCCTCGCCGTCTGTCCGGCATGCGGTCTCGACTTCGGCAAGACGGCCTGGTGGCGGGCGGCCAACGAGGGCGCGCCGGCCCCCGACTTCCTCGGCCCCTGGCGCGGCCTGTGGTACGGCTGGGCGGCAGATCCGGAGGTCCGCTATCAGGGTGCCTCCGGCGGCGTCGCCACCGCGATCATTCTGGGCGCGCTCGCGGACCACGCGATCGACGCCGCCGTGGTCGTCCGCCCCAGCCGCGGGAATGCCCTGGCGATGGAATCCTTCGTGGCCCGCTCGTCAGAGGAGATCGCCGGGTGTCGCGGCTCGAAGTACAACATGGTGGCGCTGAACGCTGCTCTGCGCGACGTGCTCGCTCGCGAGGGCCGCTATGCTCTGGTCGGTCTGCCCTGCCACATCCAGGGCCTGCGCCTGGCCCAGCGCCGCGAGCCGCGCTTGCGCGAGCGCGTCGTGCTGGCCCTGGGCATCTTCTGCGGCTGGAGTGCGGAGCCGCGGGCCACGGCCTTCGCTGCCAGACGCCTCGGTCTCGAACCCGACGAGCTGGCCGAGGTGCGCTACCGCGGACCCGACTGGCCGGGCGGCCTGCGTCTCGAGAGCCGGACCGGCATCGTTCGTGAGCGCCCGTACCCCGACTACTACGACGCAGAGCGCGCCATGAGGGCCTTCACGCCGCCGCGCTGCCGCCTCTGTCCCGACGGTCTCGCCGAGCTTGCCGACGTCTCGGTCGGCGACGCCTGGCTCGAGCGTTTCACGGGCTCGGTCGGCGTCTCGGATCTGATCGCACGCACGCCCGCGGGCGAGGCGCTGGTCAAGCGACTCAGCGGCGAGCACCTGACGCTGCTCCCGGCCGGTCCTTGCGAGATGCTGAGCTCACAACGTGAGACGCACGAGCTGAAGCGCAGGGTCTGGCGTGGCCGCACGTGGCTGCGCCAGTGGGCCGGACGCAGGGTCCCCGCCTATCCCGGTCTGCCACAGCAGGTGGGGCTGCGCGACAAGCTGGTCGGTAGTCGCGACGCCGCCGACGAGGTCGTGCAGCGCAGGCTCGCCAACCTTCGTTTCGGCCTGTAGCAGACGCCGTCCGGCGCATCGTGCCTGCCCATGCGAGGTCGCCCCGTCGCCGGCGGGCCACCGCCGGCGTGGAGTGGGCTCAGTCCACGGTCAGGCCGGCGAACGGGCCGCCGGCGAACGTCGGCCTGCCGCCGAACAGGGTGAGCTCGACCTCGGCCTCGTGCATGTGCTCCACGGGGATCTCCAGGATGTTGCCGCTCAGCACGACGAGGTCGGCGGACTTGCCGACCTCGAGCGAGCCCGTCTCGTGCTCGAGGAAGTTGGCGTACGCGCCGTTGATCGTAAAGGCCGCGATCAGCTGCTCGACCGTCACCGCCTCATCCGGCCAGAGCTCCGAGCTCGACTCGGGGACCATCGGATCTCGGCGGAGCGCACCGCGCTGGATGGCCAGCAGTGGGTCGGGCGGCGGCGAGACCGGGTAGTCGCTCGCCGCCGCCACGGTCACGCCGTGGTCGAACAGGCTCTTCATCGGGTACTGGTGCGCCGCCCGCCGCTCGCCCAGGAACGGCCGGTAGATGGTCCGGTCGTAGAGAGCGTCCTTGGCGAACCAGTAGGGTTGCGTCGCCGCCACCACCCCCAGAGCGGCCATGCGCTCGTAGTCGCGCGGATCGACGAGCTGAAGATGCGTGATCAGGTCGCGCCCGGGCCTTGCCGGGAGCGCACCGCTTGCCGCTTCACCTCGCGCGGCGCGCCGCGCCCTGCCGGATTCACCGACCCGCGCCGCGCCCGACCGGCGGGCGGCGGCGATGGCGTCGAGGCTCAGGGCGACGGCGGCGTCGCCGATCGCGTGGTAGTGGAGCTGAAAGCCGGCCGCCGCGGCCGCCACCGAAGCCGCGACGAAGCGATCGGGTTCCCAGATGGGAACGCCGCGGAACCCCGGCCTGTCGGCGTAGGGCTCGGCGAGGTAGCCGGTGTGCGACTCGATGACGCCGTCGGCGAAGAGCTTCACGGCGCCGGTCCGCATGAGCAGGTCCGTGTGCCGGGCCCGCTCCTCGACCGCCGCGTCGATCTGCTCGTCGAGGGGGCGGTCGGGATCGAGCATGAGGGAGATCCGGCAGCGGACGGCGAGCTCGCCCTCTTCGCGGAGGTGCCGGTAGGCCTCGATGGTCGGCTCGCCTGGATAGACGCCGGCCTCGTGCACCGTCGTCAGGC
Organism: Thermoleophilia bacterium; assembly: GCA_035517975.1. GTDB lineage: Bacteria > Actinomycetota > Thermoleophilia > UBA2241 > UBA2241 > Bog-752. The sequence goes on from DATIYD010000326.1 coordinate 4,403, forward strand.
CGTACCGCGCCGCTATCCTGCGCTGGAAGTGCCGCAGGCCGGTCATGCGGGCGTCTTCGTCGTAGTCGGGCAGCGCGCGCTCGACCCAGGGCCACGCCTCGCGCAACAGCCCCGAGGGCGATCCGTCGGGCAGCCGCTCGATCACGGCGCCGTCCCAGTCGGGCTTGGCGCCGACGCCGAGGCCCACCAGGCGCAGGGCGGCGCCGTTCAGCCACTGGGAATGCACGCTGTCGTCGGTGAGCACCACGGGGCGGTCGGCCACGACGTCGTCGAGCGCCGTCGCCGTCATCTCGTCCTCGGGGACCTCGGTCGGAAACCAGCCGTAGCCGCGGACCGCGGCGCCCGCCGGATGCTCGGCGACGAACCGCGCGACCGCGTCGAGACAGTCCCTCGTCGAATGACAGCCGGCGAGGTCGACCTCGAACAGCTCGCTCGTCGCGTACTTGGGGTGGAGGTGCGCGTCGATGAAGCCCGGCAGGACAAGCCGGCCGCCCAGGTCGACGGTCAGCGTCCGCCGGCCGCGATGCTCTGCGACGGCTGCGGCGGCGCCCACCGCGACGATGCGGCCGTCCTCGACGGCCAGCGCCTCGCAGCGCGACCGGTCACCGTCGACCGTGTACACCACGCCGTTCTCGAGGATCAGATCGGCCGCCATGTCGCCTCCGGACGCTCGTCTCCAGACGTCACGCTGGTCGGCACAGACTA
>DATIYD010000327.1:0-6097 GCA_035517975.1 Thermoleophilia bacterium
CCAGGCGCACGCTCACCGTGGCGCGGGCCGTCGGCACCACCGCGTTGGCCGCGCCCTCGACGGCCGGAGCGTCGAGCCCGATGATGGTGATCGCAGGCCTGGCGTAGAGCCGCTCGGCCAGGCTGCCGGTGCCGGTCAGCTCGACGCCGGGCAGCACACCGGCGTCACGGCGAAAGGCATCCTCGTCTTCGGCCGCGCCGTCGTAGGCGCCCGCGATCAGGCCGTCGACCGCGACGTCGCCCGCCGAGTCGTGCAGACCGGCGAGCAGCCGCACGAGCGCCACCAGGGCGTCGGGCGCCGGACCGCCGTAGCCGCCGCTGTGCACCGGGGCCGTCAGGGTCGTGACCGTGACGAGGACCTTGACCATGCCGCGCAGCGACGTGGTGAGCGTGGGCTCACCCACAGCCGTGTTCCCGACGTCGGCGACCACGATCGCATCGGCCGAGAGCGAAGCGGCGTTGGCCGCCACGAACTCCTCGATCCCGCCACCGCCGACCTCCTCGGCGCCCTCGATCAGCACCTTGACGCCGACCGCGCAGTCGGCGCCCAGGGCGCGCAGGGCCGCCACGTGCATGACGACGCCCGCCTTGTCGTCGGCAGCTCCCCTGCCGTACAGGCGGCCGTCGCGCTCGACCGGGTCGAAGGCCGGGCTCGTCCAGGCCGCGTCGGGGCCGGCCGGCTGCACGTCGTAGTGAGCGTAGAGCAGGACGGTAGGAGCACCCTCCTTTGCCAGGCGCTCCCCGAAGACCGCCGGCGGGCTGCCCGGCACGTCGACCAGGCGAGCGTCGATCCCGGCGCCGTGCACGAGGTCGAGGACCGCGGCGGCCGCTCGCCTCACCGGCTCCTCGGGAAACCCGGCAAAGGCGACCGAGGGGATACGCACGAGCGCCGCGAGATCGTCGCGCGCCGGGCCCATGGTCTCGGCCACCCGGCGGCGAAGCTGCTCGGTCGACGGCCGCAGGGTAGCGCCGCTCTCGTCGTTCATGCTCGGACTCCTTGTGATCTGGTTGCGGTCCCGCGAACGCGTCGTCCGCGCCCGCGCACACGCCACAGCGGCCTGAGACGAAGCCGCGCCGGCTGGGAAACCATACCCCTGACAGCCACACATCTGGCAGCAAGGAGGCCACGATGGTCGACAAGAGCACACTGGACCGGTGCCTGGACGGCGTCAGCTTCCCGGCCGACAAGGAAGAGATCGCCGAGCAGGCCATGAGCAACAGCTGCCCGAGCGCGGCACTCACCCAGATCCACGACCTCCGGCTGAGCACCTACCGTTCCGAGGACGACGTGCTCTGCCACCTCGGCGACATCAGCTTCTGTTAGCCGGTCGCGACCGGGAGCCGGCGAGGCCCGGCGAGGGTGGCGCGAGGCCCGCCGGAGGTTGCGCGAGGTCTCAGCTAAGGCGGCGGCGCCGGGCCAGGGCGGCGCCGGCCAGGCACAGCGCCCCGAGGGCGCCGGCAGCCGTCTCGACGCCCCATACGGACAGCGGCGGTGAGAGCTGGCCAACGCGCCACCGGGCGAGCGGCTCCAGGCAGAACGCGCCGGCGAGCAGGGCGGCGGCGGCCCACGACCCTCCCACCCGCCAACGCTGCCCGAGGTAACCGAACAGCGGCCCCGTCAGCAGGCCGCCCACGATGTTCGCTCGCTGTGAACCGAGGAGTACCCCAAGCTGCGGCAGCGACCGGCTCAGTGCGACTCCCTCGACTGGGCTCCACATCAGGGCGAAGTAGCCGATCAGGGCGGCGAGGGTCGCGATGAGGCCGAGGGCCGCGGCGCGGCCGGCGCGCGCTTCAGTGCATCCGACGAGGAAGGGCAGCAAGAGCCACGGTGCCGACATGGCGCTGACCGTCGAGGCCCAGGGGCCGAGCGCGAAGTGATCCCCCAGCATCATGCGGCTGCCGAGGTACTGGTCGGCCGCCCCGAAGACGAACCCGACCACGACGACCAGAGCGATCCGTTTCGCGCTCATGCCGACAGGCTACCCCAGGTCCCCGCGCCGGCAAAGCCGCCCCTCCGAGCAGCGTGTGTGCGGCTGGACACACTACAGCTCGTACCGGCCTTACGACCACTACTCGCTCCTGCACACGATCGAGGCCGACTCGAACCTGCGGCCGCTGACGACGAACGACGCGAACGCTGCCGTCATGGGCGGGTTCCTGCGCTAGCCGGCCAACCGCCTCACGTACGGTCGGCCAGGCCCTTGCGGCGCAGCTCGTCGAGGGCGCTCTCGGTCTTGGCCAGGCTCCCGAGGTCCATGCCGCGCAGCACCGCGGGCGCCTTGGTGAACTGGATCTCGCGGTAGTCGACCACCTGCACGTGATTGCCCCATGGGTCCACGAAATCGACGGAGCCGGACGCCTGCACAGACACTCCCAGCTCGCCGAGTCGCCGGCGCACGGCTTCTTTGTCGTCGACGACGAGCCCGAAATGCCTGGTCGTGTCGACCGCGCGCTCGCCACCGCCCGCCATGAGAGCGAGGAACTGGTCGCCCATGTCAACGAAGGCGGCCCGCGACCCGGAACGTCCGCGCAGCTCGAACTCGAAGAGCCGACCGTACCAGCACAGGGCCTCGTCGACGTCGCCGACCTCGAGCGCCACGTGGTTGATGCCGACGAGCCGCGTCATGGCCCGCCCGCCGAGCCGCTCCACGACTGGGTCTTCACCGACATGGGAGCCTCCTTCGGTCGTAGGGATGAAGGCGCCACAGCCGCTAGCGGCCGCGACCGGAACGGTCGCAGCGCTTCGGCAGCCAGGTAACAGGCAAGCGACGAGACGGCCCAGGCCAGCAAGGCGAGCAGCACGGTGACGGCGACACGCAGATGCAGGATCGCGAGGTCGCAGACCACGGCGAAAGGGACGAGTCCGACGGCCCCGAAGAACGAGCCGCGCTCGTCCTGCACGGCCTGTCCGCGGCCTTCCTTCTTCTCGATGATCGTGAGGGCAGCCGGCAGGATGGCAGGAAAGGCGAGGAACAGCCCGCCGGCGCGCGGACCGGCGAGCACCCCGATGATCCCGGCGACCAGTGACACACCCGCACCGAAGGCAAAGCGCTGGGCGAGCTCGCCCGCGCGGATGTTCTTCAACTTCCCCGGGCTCGCCCCCACCGAGTCGTGCAGGCCGGTCATCGCAACACCGCAGCGTAGCCACCCAGGGCCACGACCAGCCAGACGGCGCAGAGGCCGAGCGAACCCCTGAGGCCGCCCCGCCGGCCGACCAGAGAGCGCCCTGCGAGGGCGGCGACCACGAAGGCGAGCGCTCCGACGATCATGCCTTGTGCTTCGCGCTGGCCGTACGGCGAGCCCTTGCTCAGGGCGATGATCAGCAGGTTGGCAAAGGCGACCGACGGAGCGGCCGACACGATGCCGGCGAAGGGCTTGGGCACCAGCACCTCGCCCAGCGCCGCGAAGGCCATGACGAACGCGCCGCCGGCCAGCGCCCGCAAGCCCAGGCTCACGATCTCGCTCACGACCTGTCCCCCATACCGTAGTCGATACCCCGGCCCGTCCAGCTTGCATCCGTGCTGATGCCCGGGCGAGGGCGAGCCCGTGTCGGCGGCTGGGCGGGCTCGGCTAGCGAACCGGCCGAGACGACCGCGCGCCGGCGCGCAGCGCCACGTTCAGATCGTTCACGTTGGTGCCCGTCGGGCCGGTGACCACGAGGTCGCCCAGAGCGGCAAGGGTGTCGTAGGCGGCGTGGCCGGCGAGAGCGGCGGGCAGGTCGAGGCCGGCCGCCGCGGCTGCCGGCGCCGTGAGGTCGTCGACGACCCCACCTGCTGCGTCGGTCGGGCCGTCGCTGCCATCGGAGTCGAGACAGACGACGGCCGCCTCGCCGCCGCCGGCCAGCGCGAGCGCCGCCGCCAGCGCCGCCTCCTGGTTGGGGCCGCCGGCGCCGTGAGCGCCGCCGGTGCGGAGCTCGACGGTGTGCTCGCCGCCGGCGATCAGACAGGCGCCGGGGGCAGCCTGCCCGAGGCGGGCTACGAGGGCGGCGGCGCCCCCGCGGGCCTCGCCTTGCCAGTCGAGGCCGAGCTGCTCGGGCGTGTAGCCGCGGGCCGCGGCTTCGGCCGCGGCCGCGGCGCACATGCGCGCGGCGTCGGCCATGACCCAGGTGTGGACCCCAGGCAGCCGTTTGGGCGTCTCCTGCCGCGGATCGGCACGACGCAGGCGAGCGGCGACGGCCGCCGGCAGATCGTCCCAGAGGGCGAAGCGGTCGCAGGTCGCTCGCGCGCTCGCCCACGTCGAGGAGTCGGGCACGGTAAGGTCGGTGACGTAGTCGAGCGGGTCGCCTACTACGTCGCTGGCCGTGAAGTTCAGGATCTCGCAGCCGCACGCGAGACCGAGCAGCCCGCCCTTGATGGCCGAGAGGTGCTTGCGCACGGCGTTGATGCCGACGATGTCGGCGCCGCAAGAGAGCAGCAAACGGTTGGTCGCGATCGTGTCGGCCAGCGAGATGCCGGGCGCAGGCGCCACGGCCAGAGCCGAGCTGCCGCCTGTCACGAGGGCGACGACTAGATCGTCGGGCGCCGCGCGGTGGGCCAGTGCCTGCAGGCGCAGGCCGGCGGCGAGGCTCGCCTCGTCCGGCAGCGGATGGGCCGCCTCGAGCACCTCGACGAAGCGGAGGTCCCGGCCGCTCGCCTCGCCGCGCTTGACGACGACGGCGGCGTCGACGAGGCGCGGTCCGAGCAGCCGGTCGAAGACGGCGGCCATGCCCAGCGTCGCCTTGCCGGCCCCGAGGAGGAACAGGCGGCGCCCAGTGAGCTCGACGACCGTCTCACCCTCGCCGCCGGCCTCGTCGAGGCCGTCGATGCGCCGGCCGCGCACCACCAGTCGATCGCCGTTCAGGCGCAGCGTGCTTTCGAGGGCGACGGCCGGATCGGCCGCCCCCAGGGCGGCCGCCGCGATCGCCAGCCCGTCGCTACGCAGGATCCGGCGCCCGTGATCGCTCAGACGCGGATCGATCGCGATGGGCATGGCGTCGAGGGACGCCGACGTCGCCGGTTGCCGGGCGGGGCCGGTCGGCTCAGGCGCCGGCCCCGGCGGACGGGCCCGTCACCGGCCGGCGAAAGTCGCGGCCCGGGTAGACGGCCGAGCTGCCCAGCCACTCCTCGATCTGCAGCAGGCGGTTGTACTTGGCCGTGCGCTCACCGCGCACCGGCGAGCCAGTCTTGATCTGCCCGCAGTTGAGGGCCACCACGAGATCGGCGATCACCGGGTCTTCGGTCTCGCCCGAGCGCTCGCTCACGCACACGCCCCAGCCGGCGCGCAGCGCGGCGTCGGCGGCCTCGAAGGCCTCGGTCAGCGTGCCGATCTGATTGACCTTCCACAGCAGGGCGTTGCCGGCGCCGCGTACGACGGCTTCGCGCACGCGCCCGGGATCGGTGACCAGCAGGTCGTCGCCTACTATCTGCACGTCGGGCAGCTCCCTGGTGATCGCGGCAAAGCCCTCCCAATCGTTCTCGTCGAAAGGATCCTCGATTGAGGCCACGTCGAACTCGGCAACGAGCTCCTTGTAGAGGTCGAGGAGCTCGTCCGTCGAATACGTGCGCCCCGAGACCGAGTAGCGGCGCGTCTGCGGGTCCCACAGGTGAGTGGCGGCGCAATCGAGGCCGTAGACCACCTGCTCGGCGTAGCCTGCCGCGGCAACGCCGTCGCGCACGAGGGCAAGCGCCTCGCGCACGTCGACGATCGGGGTGGCGAAGTCGCCCTCGTCGCCGGTGTTGGCCGAGAGCTTGCCGTAGCGAGCGACGACGATCTCCTGCAGGGCCATGTGGCTCTCGCTGGCCATGCGCAGGGCCTCGCTGAAGCTGCGGGCGCCGACCGGCATCATGATGAACTCCTGGAACGCGAGATCGTTGGAGGTCAGGCGACCGCCGCCGATCAGGTTGATCAGCGGTACCGGTAGTACGCACGAGTCGAAGCGCAGGTAGCGATGCAGGGGAATGCCGCTGGCCACCGCCGCGACCCGAGCCAGCGCGAGAGAGACGCCGCAGAGCGCGTTGGCGCCCAGGCGGCGCTTGTCGGGCGTGCCGTCGAGCTCGCGCAGCAGGGCATCGAGCCCGCGCTGATCGGTCGCGTCGCGACCGATCAGCGCGGGCGCGATC